>JAAYJG010000390.1 GCA_012523055.1 Ruminiclostridium sp.
GGTCATAGCTTCCGTTTCTATAGTTTTGATAACCATTTCCGTTACCAAATGCAGATCTACCGTAAAAAGAGCTGCCGTAAGAACCGCTGTAACTTCCCTGATCCGATCCACCGCCGTTACGTATTTCACGGATAGCCTCATACGCACCGTTAATCTCTTTCATTTTAGCTTCGGATTGCTTATCACCAGGGTTCAGGTCAGGATGATACTTGCGTGCCTGCTGTCGGTACGCCTGCGTGATTTCATCTTCAGTTGCGGTCCGTGGTACGCCAAGCACAACATACGGATCAGTCATGTATATCTTCTCCTCCCTGGCCTTTCATTGAACCATTGTCAAGGGTGACAACTTCCTGTTCCAGAGCATCAACAGTCGCTGATATTTCTGAAGTATCCTTGCCTTTGAGTGCTTTTTTTAGTCGTTTCGTTAACTCCCCAAGCACTGCCTTGCTTTTTTTGTTGTTTTTCATCACCGTATTGGCACGATTCATCACAGATTCCGCACGTCTTCTGGTTTCACTCTCTTCACGCAGAATGGCGTCCTCTGCAGCGTATCTCTTAGCATCCGCAATCGCCTGAGCAATTTCCTCCTGGCTTAAATTGCCCGAAGCGGTAATGGTGATATCCTGCATCCTGCCGGTATCCAAATCCCGCGCAGAAACATGAACAATGCCATTGGCATCAATATCAAACGTAACTTCAATCTGTGGTACACCCGCCGGAGCAAGACGGATACCGTTGAGATAAAACCTGCCGAGGGCCTTATTGCCCGAAGCTCTCTCCCGCTCCCCCTGTAATACATGTATTTCAACCGAACGCTGGTATGGCGCAGCGGTTGAGAATACTCTGCTCTTTCTAATCGGAATTGTGGTGTTGCGGTCAATAACTTTGGCAAAATTGTCCCCCACCGTCTCAATTCCCAAAGAAAGCGGTGTGACATCCAATAGGAGCAAGCCCTTCACTGTACCTGAAAGGACACCACTTTGAATAGCAGCACCCATCGCCACGCACTCATCAGGGTTTATTCCTTTGAAGGGTTCCTTTCCGGTCATCTTTTTAACCAATGCGTTCACAGCAGGAATCCGGCTGGATCCACCCACCATCAATACCTTTGAAATCGCATTAGCACTAATTTCGGCATCGCGAATGGCTTGTTCCACAGGGCCTTGGGTTGCCAGAACCAGATGCTGGGTCAATGCATCAAATTTTGCCCGGGTTAATGTCATCTCCAGGTTCTTTGGTCCATTTCTGTCAGATGCGATAAAAGGAAGCAAAATGCTTGTCTGCATCATGCCCGAAAGTTCAATTTTTGCTTTTTCGGCTGCTTCACGAACTCTTTGCATGGCAGACATATCCCTGGAAAGGTCAATATGGTCGCTTTTCTTATATTCCTGGATAATATAGTCCGTGAGTACCGCGTCGAAATCATCCCCGCCAAGCCGGTTATTGCCAGCTGTAGCAAGCACCTCAATGACACCGCTGTTGATATCCAGAATGGAAACGTCAAAGGTACCACCGCCAAAATCATAAACCATGATCTTCTGGGGCTCTTGCTTGTCAAGCCCATATGCCAGCGCGGCTGCCGTGGGTTCATTGATAATGCGCTGCACATTTAAACCCGCAATGCTGCCGGCATCCTTGGTGGCCTGACGCTGGGCGTCTGTAAAATAAGCAGGAACGGTAATCACCGCATCGGTAATCTGTTCACCAAGATAAGCCTGCGCATCTGCCTTCAGCTTTAACAGGATAATAGCCGAGATTTCCTGTGGTGTATATGCCTTTCCATCAATTTTCATCCGATAGCTTGTGCCCATCTCTCGTTTAATGGAGCGAATCGTTCTGGCGCTGTTTGTTACAGCCTGACGCACTGCAATATTTCCCACCAAACGCTCACCGTTGTTTGTAAATGCCACAACAGAGGGTGTCGTCCTTGAGCCGTCAGC
This sequence comes from Ruminiclostridium sp., assembly GCA_012523055.1. Taxonomy (GTDB): domain Bacteria; phylum Bacillota; class Clostridia; order DSM-8532; family DSM-8532; genus JAAYJG01. Next base: position 1,941 of record JAAYJG010000390.1, read on the forward strand.
ACCGGGTATTATAACGGTGTCGCCGCCTTCCATCACGGCCACACAGGAGTTCGTGGTACCTAAATCAATACCAATTAGTTTTGCCATTCTTTTGCCTCACTTTTCAATTGTTCATGCTACTATTATAGATGAGGTTTGTCAATTCTTTCTCAAGTGAATCTCAACAATTCTTGAGGTTTCGTTGAGATTACGTTGATGTTTGTGGTGTACAATAAATGTGGTATATTAGGCTTAATGGAAAGCAGGTGGCTATCTGAAGGGATTGGCCGGTAATGAAAAAAATACACAGGTGGTTCTGATATGTTTAAAATTTTGGTTGTAGAAGATGATACCGAGCTCCAGCAGCTTTTTTGCCGCGTCCTGACCAGAAGCGGCTACCTGCCCTTCGGCGCGGATAATGCGAATGCCGCTTTGCAGCTGATGGACCGTGAATATATTGATTTGATTATTTCCGATGTGATGATGCCTGGGATGGATGGCTTTGAATTTGTCCGTACACTTCGCGGCAGCAACTGCCACCTTCCTGTGCTGATGATTACGGCCAAAGGAGACTTTGCCGACAAGCAGCTTGGATTTATGTCCGGAGTTGACGATTATATGACTAAGCCAATTGATGTCAATGAAATGGTGCTGCGGGTTGGCGCATTGCTGCGTCGTGCCAAAAGCGTCAGCGAACGAAAACAGACCTTTGGAAAAACCACCCTGGAATACGATACGATGACCGTTTACACCGGTTCAGATTCAATGGTTCTTCCCCAAAAGGAATTTATGCTGCTGTATAAGCTAATCTCTTTTCCCGGTAAGATTTTCACACGCCAGCAGATCATGGATGACATCTGGGGTGTGGACACCTATACCGATTCCCATACGGTGGATGTGCATATCAACCGTTTACGTGACCGTTTCCGTGATAATTCCGACTTTGAGATTGTTACGGTTCGCGGCTTGGGATACAAGGCGGTGAAAAAACAATGAAGAACCTCCCTGCCCAAAGAGTGCTGAACGAGCCATTTTTAAAACTTCGCTCCAAATTTATGCGGGTCATTTTTGGCTTTATGCTCTTTTATATATTTTTCACCGGTGCAGGGTTTCTCTACATCTTTTATGGCGGGTTTTTACCATTGATTGTTCAAAACCCGCTGACCATGATGCTTCTGTTATATTTTCTCAGCTTTTCACTCGCTTCCATTCTCGCGATATATGTCAGCCGGCATATCCTCACCCCCATTGAAGAGCTCAGCAAAGCGTCGCAAAGGGTCGCAAAAGGCGATTTCAGCGTACGTATCCCCGATCGTCATAATACAGAAGAGCTGCACAACACTTTCTCAAACTTCAACACCATGGTCAGGGAACTCAGTTCTATAGAAACACTGCGAAATGATTTTATTACAAATGTTTCTCATGAATTTAAAACCCCTCTTTCGGCCATCGAAGGCTATGTCACGCTGTTGCAGGAAACAAGCCTGACCGATGCGGAACGACTTGAATACACAGAGAAGATCCTGTTCAACACCAGCCGCCTCAACGATCTGACCGGCAATATTCTGTTGCTGTCTAAGCTGGAGAATCAAAGCTATGGAACAGAATCTGCAAAATACCGATTAGATGAGCAAATTCGGGAAGCCATTCTGCTGCTGGAACCAAAATGGGCAGCAAAGGAGATCGTGTTTGACCTTGATGGATTAAAAGATACTGTCATTGTTAGCAATGAAGCGCTTCTTTTGCAGGTATGGATGAATTTGATCAGTAACGCTGTGAAGTTTGTCAATCAAAAGGGGACCATTGCCATTAGTATTGCCCCTCAACCTGATTCTGTTGTTGTAACGGTAAAAGATGATGGCATCGGAATGTCGGAAGAGACGATGCGGCATATCTTTGAGAAGTTCTATCAGGGGGACACCTCACACCGTTCTGAAGGCAATGGTCTGGGGCTTGCATTGTGCAAGGAAATCATTCATAAACTCAATGGAAAAATAACTGCAGCCAGCTCGCCCGGAAAGGGTTCAACCTTTACAGTAACGATTCCCACCGGAAGCACACCATGAGTACACTCAATACTCAGCCGAAACACTTGACGAGAAATGCTGCACATATTAACATAATATGAAGAAAAAAATGGCTTTGACCTGAACTGTCTCTTGTCACTCCTTGTCACCTGGCAGCCATCAGCCATAAAGCCACAGAAGCGCTTCCGGCAATCTTTTGGACACATCAGCCAGCGAATGCCTGCCCTTTTCATCGATATAGCATTTCAATTCCGTCTCGGTAAAACCATTATTGAGCAATCGGGTGTTAAAGGTCTGCAATGCATCTTCAAAATCTTCTGTAAAGTCACCCCGGATCTCTTCCGGCAAGCCCTGACTTTCCATTTTACCCACATCCATATATATTTTCATCCTGCAGCGTTTCATAAAACAGTTTTTGAGAGCCTCCGGCGTATTGTAAAATGTTTTCGTCATTGTAAAACTGAACGCGCCTATTTTTGAAAACACTTCCTGATATTTCAGGCCAATGTAAACCGAGCAAGCCGCGCCGGCTGAAAAGCCTGCGATACCGGTAAATTCCCTTTGGGGCAGCGTCTTGAAATGTTGATCGATAAACGGCTTCAATGTAAAGACAATAAACTTCGCATAATCGTCAATCCTTGGCTGAGGGCTTGTCACCGACACACGAACCGGATTTAGATCCCTTCTTCTGAACGCACCGATGCTTTCAATGCCAACAACAATCAGACCGCTCATTTTCTTTGCTATAAACAGCTCTTCCAATACTCTATTCATGGCTAAATTATGCTCTTCGCTTTCATCGCTTTGAGCAAAAACCGATTGGCCGTCATGCATATAGATCACTGGATAGCGATTCTGCGATGCACTGTAATCGGGCGGTACATAAACCCAAATGCTGTTGTGGCGATTTAATTGAGGAACGGAGAACTGATCCAGCAAGAATATACTCTCAGCGTATGAGGCATCGCGTTTCAAACCCTTCGCGCTCAATTGATTCATGCTCAAATCGTTTTGATCTGCCATGTCATATTTCTCCTTCCTGAATCATCGTTTTGGATGGTACAGGCTTTATTTTGATGATTTCACTTTCAACCAGTAAACCAATAACCAGAAGGATGGTCCCCACATAGAACCTGGCTGTAAGTGTTTGGCCAAACAGTACACCCAGGACAGCAGTGAAAGGTATCTTTAAATAAGAAAGCAGGCTGCCATGAACGGTGGAAAGCTTGCTATACCCGCTTGTCATCAACCACTGTGCGAGGAAGGACGAAACACTTATGCCCAAAAGGACGATGATCGGCATCAAACCGACCTTTGGCTGATGTACCGACGATAACGGGGCAAACACAAGCCCGAAGATACAGGCTGATAAATATACAACAATCGGATGCTCCTTTTCGCTGGAACGCTTTGTGTAATGAACTCCAATTCCCATGAGGATACCACTAAGCAGTCCAATCGCATCTCCCAACAGCGGATATTCACTTCCATCATAAAAAATGATCGTCACCCCCAATAAGCATAACACGATGCTGATCAGGTTGGTCAACCGGATGCGTTCCTTATAAAAGATGAACCCAAACGAAGCAGTAAATATCACATAAAAATTGTTCATGAGGGTTGCTCTGGCACTGCTTGTCATTTCAATAGCCAGGTAGAAAAGGATCATTGAAACAGAGCCCAGTACTCCCCTTAACACCCAGGGCTTTTTATCATGTACCTTAAAGGGTTTTTTTGAAAAAAGCAGAAAAGCCATCCCCAATATGATTCCCATGACAAATCGCGCCGTCGATATAAAATGGCTGTTGAAATACCTTGAGATGTCTTTTACCAAAACAGCACTCAGGGAGAAAAAAATACTTGAAGTAACCATCAAACAAACGCCTTTGGCTTTCATAACGAGATATCACCTTTCTGAATATGAATTGTACTATAGAACAGAAGCAATTGCGTAGATACGGTTTAGGAAAGCGTTGTAGCCAGCCGGAAATGTTCCCTGGCTGCTTGAATAGCGGATCATTGTTACCTTCAATCATTTACTGAGAACACTCTTTCTCCGATGTGTGCTGCACTTTCTTCGTACTTGCTTTACGAATGATAATCTGTTATAGTACAGTTATTACTTTAAACCCGTCTATTTAAAAGTGCAAGGTAAAAAATGAGCATCTGTATTGGTACAGAGGCTTGGAGGGGTTATGGAAAATCGTTATGATGTTGTAAAGAAGGTTATTATACAGCAGATTGAATCCGGCAGGCTAAAACCCGGAAGTAAGCTTCCGTCCATCAGAAAGCTCGCAGAGGAGCTAAAGGTGTGCAATGCTACCGTCATCCATGCATACAAAAAGCTGGAACAAGAAAACATCATATATTCTGTTGCCAAAAGCGGATATTATGCCATGAAGCCCAACAATACCGTAGGCAAGGCTTACTGCCTTCAGATAACAGAGCTTTCCAGAGCCGTGCCTGCACCCAACCTGCTTCCCTATGTGGAATTTAAAAGCTGTCTGGAACAGGCCATCGATTCTTATAAAGAGTCACTGTTCACCTATTCAAACCCCCAGGGTTTTGAAGCATTGCGCAACACATTGATCAGGTACTACAGGCAGGATCAGATTTTTACACAGGAACAAAATATGGTGATTACGGCCGGAGCATACCAGGCTCTTTTTATCCTCGCAAAAATGCCCTTTCCCAATGGAAGCCCACACATACTGGTTGAACAGCCCACATATTCAGGCATGTTGCGAATCCTGAATCTTGAGAGGATCAGCGCTATTGGTATTGAAAGAGATCGCCAGGGAATTGACCTGGATAAACTTGAAACCATCTTTCGAGGTGGGAATATTAAGTTTTTTTATCTCATGCCCCGATTTCAAAACCCAACCGGATTCACCTATGGCAGGGAGCAAAAAGAGAGTATTCTTAAGCTTGCTGCAAAATACAATGTATATATTGTTGAGGATGATTACCTTGCAGACCTTGAAACAAATACAAGAAATGACTCCTTGTTTGCCATGAGCCAGGCCTCCAACATCATTTACCTGCGAAGCTTCTCTAAGTCACTGCTGCCAGGCATCCGCGTCGCTTCCGTTATCTTGCCGGATTTGCTGGTCAATGATTTCGTAAAGCATAAAATGCTCTGCGATATAGGAAATTCAACCATGAATCAGGCTGCACTGCAGCTGTTTATCAGCTCCGGTATGTTTGAAAAGCATTCAAAGTGTATCAGAAAAGAATATGAAAGCAAGATGGATGAAATGAAGTTGTATACTGAAGCTGCCTCCAGATTGGGTTTAACATTTTCTGTGCCCCATACCGGCTTTTTCAGTTATTTGGAGTTTCCTAAAAATGTTAGCAGCAACAAACTGGCAGGCTTATTGAAATCAAACAATATCCATCTGGCGCGAACAGAGGAAATGTTTATTCCATGCTTTTTCAAGGATAATGCTTTACGCATCAGTGTGTGCAGCCTTGAAAAGAACGCCATCGCTCCAAGTATGGCACTAACACTGGAGCTTATTGAAAAAACAATGAAATCAGCGGTCCAGAGCACTGCCCGACATGAGGAAATTCTCATACAATAACCTGATGATGGTTTTCTGTCGCTCTCTTTTTAGCCCGTTACATTTCTCTGTTGCAATTTGTACGATTGCGATACATAATACAATTATTACAAGAACGGTTCCGTATAATTCAATGAGGAGAACAACATGATAAAACCCATGAATTTTTACTGGAACGAGGACTTTGAACATCCTTTGTTGCTAACCCTGTCAAGGAACTGACATGGTCTTAGTTTATGACACTCATCACCATGCATTTGGATAAACATGGTTGACAATATGTAAACTTATGTTTAATATTTATAACGAGGCGCGATGGGCCCCCACCTCTTAACGTATTTTCAGCTAAGGGCTGAAAAACGTGTGGTGGCGGGTACCGATTACCTTAATCAGGCGGCGAGTATTGAATAACGGGTCGCACAGTGCTGGATTTTGCTTGCAAAATCCTCTTCTCCCGCCTCGATATAAGGACCTTATCACTACGTGATAAGAACCTTGTTGCTGTGTGATGGTTTTGCCAAAGCAAAAC
>JAAYJG010000391.1 GCA_012523055.1 Ruminiclostridium sp.
ATGCCCGGACTGCGGAGCATCACTGGAGCACGAAGGCGGCTGCAAGATGTGCAGAAGCTGCGGATACTCGAAGTGCGGGTGAGATTGTGTCAAGCTATCAAGAACTGCTGATTCCCAAAGTATGGGTAATTCTTCGGGGTTCCCATAGAATTTAGTAACAATTTTATATGATACCGAAGGGGAAAAGACAAAATCAGACTGTCTTTTCCCCTTTTTTACGTTAAGGAACAAAAATTCACGACGTAGTTACTCTTATTGTAAAAAGTATACAAAAGATGTATAATTACAATAACTGGCTCCTCTAAGGTCGGTGGTTGAGAGTGAAAACTTCAAACGGATAAAATGTTAAAAGTCGGAGATGTATAGCATGATAAATGTCGATTTACTTTTAATAAATCCACCTTTTCATACAAGAAACGGTAGTGGGAGTTTTTTCCCTCTTGGGTTAGGGTATATTATATCTTCTGTCATTGATCACGGGTATACTTGGAATGTAGTTGATTGTACAAAAATGATTCACAGTTTTTATGAGACTGAGCTTCTTAATTTTGAAGAAGAGTTTTTTAGCGAATTAAAAAAGTACTCTCCTGTAATAATTGGCATTGGACCATGTATAACTTCACAACTACGGGCATTAAAAGTTATATCGAATTGTTGTAGAAAAGCCTTTCCGACTATTCCGACAATTGCTGGGGGACCACTTACCTTAATAGAAGGACAAGAGTGGTTATTCTACGACAATTTGGGTTTTGATTACATTATAAGAGGTGATGGAGAATTTGCAATACCCGATGCCATTAAAGCAATTAAAGAGACAGGTGAAATTGAAAATAGTGCTATGTTGTCTAAACGTGGTTGTAACATTTTAAATGAGATCGATGACATAGATACCTTATTGTTTCCATATAGAGGGTTACATAACGGAGATGTTTTTTCAACAAGACGTTCTACAGTCAATACTCTACAAAATCAAGCAGCTATGATAACTTCACGTGGATGCCCTTATTCGTGTAATTATTGTGTATCTGGAAATAGGATGGCAAAAAAGAAGGTACGTAAAAGAAGTGCCAATAACATAATTCTTGAAATGGAAGATTTAAACAATAAATGTGGTATTAACGATGTAATTTTCTATGATGATTGCTTTTTTAGCAATACTAAAACTGCAGCAGCTGATATTAAATTGTTCTGTGATACTTTACTCGAGAAAGAGCTACATAGGTGAAAGTCTACAGGAACCTGAACTGGAACCTTCAAAACCGGTTATTTCTGAAAAGCTTTCAAAGTTTGATTTTCCGGAGATTACAGAGTTGTTTCCTTACCATGAAAATGTTTATAAAGACGATGCCAGGATCCTCTTCATTGGACAGGATGGTGAAATATATCAAAAAAATCTGCATGAGGATATCCCTGAATTGATTGCAGATGAAAAGCTTGTTCGATCTCATAAATACGATCAAGAGCATGCCATTTTGCTATTCACGAACGGGAATTTGTATAATTATAACCTGTATAGCCAGGAAAAAACCCTTATAGAAAGCAACATCCGAGATTTCAGGTTTTATGGAAGTACGCTCATGTACTACATCAAAGATGCAAATAGTACCGATGGCACCAAAGTTGTTGATTTAAGCGATGATGATGAAGAAATATCAGACAATATGGAGCAATCGTCGGATAAGGTGTATGAAAAGATTTACAATAAGGCAAAAAGCTTCACGGATAAACTGGAAGGCATTGAATGTCCGGATTTGGTTTGTAAGTATGATGGGTGGTATTACTTCAGCGTAAACCCTTATCCACGGGGAGGCAGCGGCGAAATATACGGCTGGTCGGCATCCGGAACTTACTTTGGGGTTAACCACGATGGAACAAAGATTAAAAAATTTGATGACTTCAGGGCTGAATACATCGGTAAGGAAGATGATTGGCTCTATTATGTAGACCTAACTACAGCAGAACAGTACGATTATCCCGGGAGGGGAAAGATATACAGGATGAGGCCCGATGGGACAAACAGGACAGAGCTTACATCAGACATCATATATGGTGGATATCACTGGCATCAGGATTATTTTATCTACAGAGTTGAAGATATAGGAATGGTTCGGTTGAAAAAGGATGGAAGTGAGCGAAAAGTCATATGCCGTTTTGAACTGAATTATCTTAACTTTTTTGGCGATTGGATAATAGGAGATTTACTGTCTCCACCTTATGACAAAAAATGTCTTTTGAAGGTCGATGGAAGCCATATGAGTAAAATCCCCGACGATTTGGATGAAGAGAATGTATTGAACTGGAATGATGAAAGTTTTTTCTTCCTTACAGATGATAAACGGCTTCTCATTTACAACAAACAATAAAGAGCAGCATAACACTGCTTTGGAGTGATAACCCTGCCAGACATTTCGGTGAAGTGAACCAGCAATAGATGCTTTTCTGGGTTGCCCATTGACAACACCAGATTATTGCGACAGTATAAAGATACTACTGTGGCAGTGAAATTGTTTTACAACAAGGATAACCTTGAAATGTAGTCACCATGCTGCTTTTACGAAACAAATAGGGGGGATTATGATGAGTAATTACAAGAAGTTCTATTTATCTTCCGTATTGGGAATCACCTTGATTTCGTTTTACCCAATTTATATGCTTATCAAAGTAATCGCAGATTACACTGCAACAGGTTCCGTCGATATTATGAATTATCCGAAGTACATTATTCCTTACACGCCCATCTCCATCGCATTGATATTTTCGGTTTGCTTCATGCCTGCGGCTATTTCGCTTTTTAAAAGATTCGATTTACCGGTGATTTCGGCCTTAGGGATCATACTGTTTTTTATTGCTGAGTTTGCACTTGAAAATATGGTTGTCATAGACGGCACGAACCTCATTACAAAAGTCGAGAACTGGCAAATGTTTTCCTGTGTAGCCACCCCGCAAATGCAATTAACTGCCGGTGATATTTTGGTTGGAAACTATAATCCTGCACTTAAAACTCATTTTTACATCATCTCGATCATCATCATTTTAGCTGTAGTCAATGTGATCCATGGGTTTTCCAGGATGATAAAAACGAATAATTTTTCCAGGAAAAGCCCATTCGTTGCACAGACCATATCCGTAACTGTTTTTATTGGGTTATGTATCTTCGCCTGCTTTACTGCTTTTTACAGGACGGGATCGATTTTGGTATCTCCTGTCTCTGCTGCTCTGATGTGCTTGTTCTTTATTACAATGGGGGTGACATCAGGAACGTACATAGGCTCATTCTTTTACAATAGGGGTAAGCTTTTGTCTGTTACCCTCCCCGCGGCCGTTTCACTTGTAATGACCCTTGTCATGTATGTCGGCGAGCTTATTTTACTAAACGGGAACCTGTATCAGTTTGGAACCGGATCTTTGTTCAGGCCCGTTGCTTATATACCTTTCACAATAATTGATATCGCTGTAATGTTTTTATCAGGGGTTATTACATATGTGATAATGAAAAAACTGAACAATAAAAACACATACCTCTGAAGCTTCATTCTGCAGGCTGTGCCTTCTGAACGCTGGATAGTAATAGATCATGATTTACCCCGCGAGTGTTTGGGAAGCTATTTGGGACAGGGAGTATTGAAATGCCCTGTCCCAAATTAAGAAAACCATTCAGAATCACAAAATGAAGGATTCCAGCTCTAAAACCGCATGATACGTGGATAAACCGACTCCCGAACAAGCTCCTGTCTTAACCATTTACCTGGATATTACCGCTGACGGAACTCAGGGTCAAGTCACTTCCCTGGTTTCCATAAGTATAGATTCCGGTTTTCAGGTTTCTCTGGTGCAAATCGTTGTATTGAATGGACAGGTGTCCGGATACGGTCCTGGACTTAAGCAAATAGCCGTTCACAAAGTTATTCAGGTGAACGTGAATACTGCCGCTGGTAGAGGAGGACTCTAATGTTACGTCCCCGGTTAATGACGCTTTTACATTTCCACTTTTTGAGCTTGCCCGGCATTTTCTGACATTCACATCAAAATTCACATCTCCGCTGGTGCTCTTCACGCTTAAGCTATCACCGGCCATGTTTGAAAGCTTAATGTCACCGCTGATGGTGCCCACATCTGCATTGTTCATGGTAGAATTGTTGATCTCTATATCTCCGCTGGTGCTTTTAAGCTTACATTCAGCCGCTTTTAGATGGTTAATGTCAAGAGAACCGCTGAGTGAACTGTAGTCAATGATGTCGGCTTTTGTGTGATCCGTGTCTACATCACCACTTGTGCTTTTAAGCGTGAGATCTCTGGCCGTGATGTTTTTTGCTTCAATGTCTCCACTGATTGTGGATGCCTGGATGACAGCCGCATTAGAATCTTCCGCTTTGATGTCACCGCTGGCGCTTCTGATTTTTAGCTCATCCGCATCAATGTGCTTCA
>JAAYJG010000392.1 GCA_012523055.1 Ruminiclostridium sp.
AAGGAAGCGGCGTTGGAGGAATTAAGAAAAAATGCCGGTACGCAGTTTGACCCTGTGATCGTTGATATTTTTATTGAAAAGGTATTGAATCAAAAGAGAAGAAAAGATACCGAAATGCCTGCTGATGTGAGGGATAACCCGTTCTAAATCATGAGAGCCTGTTTTCCAGAGAAACAGCGTTATACAGCGCCTGGATGCTGATGTTGTTCTCACAGCGGCCTTCTGTTGCATTACCAAGCAAAATTGAAAAATGGTTCGATTTTTCGAAAATATGGAAATATTGACTTTTTCCTGAATCAAGGTATAATTCATTTGCGAAGGGGGTATTTGGCAGAAGGCTGAAACCGCTTACGGAAGGGAGATGTCAGGATGACTATCGGTGAAATTGGATTAAGGCTTCTTTCTGCTGCGCTGCTGGGCGGTGTTGTGGGAATTGAAAGAGAAAACAAAAAAAGGGCTGCAGGGCTTAGAACCCATGTTTTAGTATCGCTTGGCGCTGCATTGGTAATGATAACATCAGAGTATCTTTTCTACCAATATCTTGGTTTCACTGCGCTGGATCCGACAAGGCTGGGGGCTCAGGTGATCAGTGGCATTGGTTTTCTGGGGGCTGGAACCATCATCAAGCAGGGGATCAGTGTGAAAGGCCTCACAACAGCGGCCAGCCTCTGGACGGTTGCCTGCATTGGCCTTGCCACAGGTGCCGGTTTTTACATAGCAGCCGTTATGGCTGCGGCTATCGTAACGATTACGCTGGCTTTATTGAGTAAATTTGAGAAAGTGATTGCCGGGAAAAACATCCATCCGGAAATCACCGTGAAGCTGGACAATAAACCTGGAAAACTGGGAGAAGTAGCTTCTCATATCGGAAAATCAGGCGCCAATATCACCAATGTAGATATCGAAGAAGATGATGGAAGCTTTTTGCTTGTACACTTTACCATAAAGCTTCCAAAGGGGCTTAGCCGCAGTGATGTGGTTGTGAGTCTGAAGACCTTGGCTGGTGTGAATATTATTGAATAACTCAACCTTCCCGCCTCAACCTTTGAGCAGAGGTGCTGGTACCAGCAAGATCAGGTCTCGTGTCACACCGCTGTCGGCAGCCTGCTGTACAGGAAATCGCCCAAATCGCTGTGAGAAAGCTGAGTGAATAAGTGAGCATGGGGGGATTGGAATGAGAAAAAAGATTGTCATCGTCGGCGGCGTCGCCGGTGGAGCCAGTGCCGCTGCAAGGCTGAGAAGGCTTGATGAACAGGCAGAGATTATCATGCTTGAACGGGATGGATATATTTCCTTTGCCAATTGCGGCCTTCCTTATTACATCGGTGGGGCGATTCAGGACAGAAACAGACTTCTGGTGCAAACCCCTGAATCGATGCGGGCACGGTTTAATATCGATGTGAGGATTCACAGCGAGGTCACACTGGTTGATACAGTGAACAAAAAAGTAACCGTGAATAGCCAGGAAAGGGGTACCTACGAAGAAAGCTTTGACACGCTGATCCTTTCTCCGGGTGCGAAGGCCATAAAACCGCCCATTCCGGGCATCAACAGCGCCAGAATATTCACGCTGCGCAATATCACGGATACCGATGCCATAAAAGCGATAACAGACAAAAAAGAAATGCAAAATGCTGTGGTGATCGGAGCCGGGTTTATTGGTGTTGAAATGGCCGAGAACCTTATGGATAAAGGGCTTCGTGTTTCTCTTGTGGAAGCGGCGCCGCAGATTCTGGCTCCGTTTGACTCTGAAATGGCGGCTATTATTGAAAAGGAATTGATTCAAAACGGCGTTCAACTGACCACCGGGGACGGTGTAAAAGCCTTTGAAGATTCGGATAATGCCATCAACGTGATACTGGCAAGCGGAACTGTACTTACAGCGGATTTCGTCGTCCTGGCCATTGGTGTCACACCGGATACCGCATTCCTGAAGGACAGCGGTATCGCCCTTGGACCGAAGGGGCATATCGTCGTGAACGAAAGGATGCAGACCAGTGTTCCGGATGTTTATGCAGTAGGAGACGCCATTGAGGTGGTGAATTTTGTTACCGGACAAAAAACGGCTATTCCGCTGGCAGGGCCTGCCAACAAGCAGGGCAGAATCGCTGCCAACAATATATCCGGGTTGTCTTCGTCATACAAGGGTACACAGGGTACCGCCATCCTGAAAGCTTTCGGGTTGACAGCCGCCGCTACCGGTGACAATGAAAGACTGTTGGAAAAGGCCGGGGTAGCCTGCAAAGCCATACAAATTCACACGGTTTCCCATGTATCCTATTATCCCGGTACAGTACCGATGACGCTGAAGCTGTTGTTCAATGAAGAAGGCAGGGTACTGGGAGCGCAAGCGGTTGGCGGTGATGGTGTGGATAAACGCATTGATGTGATCGCCACAGTTATCCGGCTGAAAGGAACGGTCAATGATCTGGCCGAGCTGGAGCTTGCTTACGCACCCCCATTTTCTTCGGCAAAGGATCCTGTGAACATGGCCGGTTTTGTTGCCCAGAATGTTCTCAACGGGAAGTCTCATCTGGCCACCTGGGCAGATGTGGTAAAGATGAACCGGGAGGACTACATTCTGCTGGATGTCAGAACACCGGCGGAATATCAAAACGGGCATGTGACAGGAGCGTTCAACATCCCTGTAGATGTTTTGAGAGAAAGGCTTTCGTCGCTGGACAAAAGCAAAACCATTGTTGCATACTGTCAGATTGGCCTGCGCGGCTATATCGCCGACAGGATTTTAAGCCAGAACGGTTTCCGGGTGTTAAACGTGACCGGCGGATACAAGTCTGCTTTGCTGTTCAACATTCCAAAGGAACCCGAGTTTACGGGAAATCAGCCCGGAGGTTCAGCGCATGTGAGGGTGGATCCGGAAACACAGACTGCTAAAACGGGGGAAAAGCTTTCCTCGCAGCAAACACACGCACCCGGCTGCACAAACAGCAGCATGTAAGCTGCGGTGTTCAGGATGAGCAGGTTCCGGCATTATGAAGGATCAAACTGGATGAAAACAGACTGGAATCACTATTTAAATGATTGCACATTATGCCCAAGAAACTGCCATGTAAACCGTATTGCGGGAGAAACCGGCTGCTGCGGACAGACCGCTGAATTATCGGTAGCACGGGCTTCCCTGCATCTTTGGGAAGAGCCCTGCATTTCCGGAAGTAATGGCTCCGGAACGGTCTTTTTCATCGGATGCTCACTGGGCTGTGTATATTGTCAAAATCACCAGATTTCACGGGGAACAGCGAGGAAAAGGGTTACAATCGAACGGCTGGCTTCGGTTTTCCTGGAGCTTGCCCAACAGCAGGCCTGCAATATCAATCTGGTAACGCCAACACACTTTGTACCGCAAATCATTAAAGCGATTGAAACGGCCAGAGATAAGGGTTTTCGTCTTCCCATTGTCTATAATACAAGCGGCTATGAAAAGGTAGAAACCTTAAGGCTGCTCAATGGGTATGCAGATATTTACCTTCCGGATATGAAATATAAATCCCCACAGCTTTCCCGAAGATATTCAGGCTGTTTGGACTATTTCCAGCGGGCTTCCCGTGCCATTACTGAAATGGTAAGGCAGACGGGGGTCCCAGTTTTCAATCGGGAAGGGATCATGACCAAAGGTGTGATTGTGCGTCACTTGGTTTTACCCGGCTGTACCGAGGATTCCAAAGACATTATACACTATTTGTTTCATACTTTTGGTGATGCAATCTATATCAGCATTATGAACCAATATACCCCGCTCGCGCCGATTGCCCGGTTTCCGGAGTTGAACCGCAAGCTCACAGATGCGGAATATGAAGAGGTTGTAGATTATGCCCTGTCGCTGGGCCTGGAAAATGGCTTCATTCAGGAAGGGGAAACTGCGTCGGAAAGCTTCATTCCCGATTTTAACGGGCAGGGTGTCTGAAAATTTCTAAACACAGAGCTGTTCGTGGCTTTCAAGTAAATACCTTTCTTTTGTTGATAAGTTCATCAAGATCACCTCCGCAGTTAATTTCCTCATAAAAGACATAACTATTCAAGATCATGTGGAAAGCAAGCAGGGTAGATGTTATAATAAATCATCAAGCAACATCAGCCGCTTTAATTTTCTTTTTTGGAGTTGGAAGAATGCTGAAGAACAAGAAAACCTTAAAAACTTTCATTTTCATGATCTTTTTTGCTTTGATCTTCACATGCGTTTTTCCCTATCAGGCCATCAGCGAGGTTGAACCGATCAAAGAGGTTGAGGGAAAGATCAAGGAAATTTCCGAGGT
>JAAYJG010000393.1 GCA_012523055.1 Ruminiclostridium sp.
AAAAGTGTAGATTTATAGTCTGCATCTCAGCAATATGCCTCATTCTTTCCGCTTTTACATATACCCATTCTTCTGCCTTGGAAGAACAGCTTTTCATAACGGTGAAAATAAACGGACAGCCCATCTTTGTGGACACCGACCCATACATTAAACAAAACAGAACCTATGTCCCCATCAGGTTTATTGCGGAAGCCTTTCAGATGGAAGTAGATTGGGTCCAGGATGAAAAAAAGGTTGTTTTGAGCAATGATACAGCCATCATTGAAATGTGGATCGGTAGCAACAAGCTATTGGTGAACAGCAGCGAAATCATTATGGACACCCCTGTTGAAGGGGTGGATGGCCGGACAATGGTACCTATCCGTTTCTTTGCCGAGGTTCTTGATTTCTCCGTGCGATGGGATGACTTAACCTGCTCGGTGGAATTGGTTAAGGAAAAAGCCGAGATTCCCGTTTCCCGCTTTTTAAACCGTTCCTACACCGATGATGATTTGATCTGGCTTGCAAGGATCGTGGAGGTTGAAGCCAATAACCTGAGTATGGCAGGCAAAGTCGCTGTAGCCAATGTCGTATTAAACAGAAAAAAGAGCTCCGACTTCCCTGGAACGATAAAAGAGGTTATTTTCGACTCCCGGTATACCGTTCAGTTTCCACCCGCCCATAAGGAGGGCTTTGCTGAAAGAATACCGGGCAAATCCAGCGTTATTGCGGCCAAAATGGCCCTTGAAGGAATCAATAACATCGCAGATTGCCTGTTCTTCAACAACAAACCCTTTAAAAACAAAAGCAGTGACCTATACAAGGTAATAGAAGGCGAATACTTTTATAAATAATGCACAGTCAATCCAAGCTTAGCGAATAAACTGCCAATGCTTTGCTGTTGCGGATATGATACTCCGTTGAATACCATTTCAAATCGTTCGCTTACCTGGTAATTACCTCTTTTGGGGCTTCCGGCCAATCCCTTTCATTATTGTTGGTTTCAGGCTCTACTTTCTGCGCGAAGGGTTCAATATCTTTCCATACCATCTTTTTAGATGCCCATTCTATCAAAATTTCATCATTATTCATTGCAAATTCTTTTTCAACTGAAAGTAGTCTGGGTTGAACAGAACTGGAATGATATGAAAGCTTCTCAGCAGAATTGCTTTCAAAAAAGCCAGCCCTGTGTTCCGCAATTTTTTCAGCAGGAATATCGTATAATGTTCCGTCGGACATTTGTACTCTCAAATACTTAGTCATGATGACCCACTCCTTTAATTTGTTAGAGCTAGCTGTTTAGCTTTATTTTTCCATATGGCTGTTGGTCTATTGGTCTGCTGGTCTGTTTTGTACTGTGTCTGTATCGCTGTTTGTCTACCCGGCACCATGCCTGTATTGCCGTTTGGTTGTTTGGCTGTTTGGCTGTTTGGTTGTCTGTCCGTTTATCTGCCTGGCACCATAGCTGTCTCACCGTTTAGTTGTCTGGCCGTTTATCTGCCTGGCACCATAGCTGTGTCGCCGTTTGGTTGTCTGGCCGTTTATCTGCCTGGCGCCATGGTTGTCCCGGCGTCTGGTTGCCCAGCCGTTTGTCTGCCTGGTACCGTCGTTGTATCCCTAGTCAATTGTTTGTTAATTTTTTAACTATATCTAGTTTATCACACCCTCGATAAAAATTCCACCTTTTTTTGCTGTGTTATGGTAGGGCTTTTGCTGATCATTCAAATCGTCAAACAATAATATGTGAGACTGTATCCAAACGCAGGGATGAGCCATATGATAAAGTACAAGTTCCGATTAGGTGGTGAAAATATGCCTTTCAGATATCAGGCACAAATTCCATTTAGAAGATTTTTCAGACAATTCAGGCCGGCTCCTCCGGGAAGACAACCAGGATCTCCAGGGGGGACGCCACCCTTTGGCCCGCCAGGTGGAACGCCTCCCTTTGGACCTCCGGGGGGAGCGCCGCCTTTTGGTCAGCCCGGACAGCAAGGCGGACCTCCATCAGGACCTCCGCCCTCTTTTGTTCCCGCTCAAAGGGAAGGCGGAATATCCATCCGGGCTGTTGACCCAGGTGCAATTCGTCCGTGCTTGTTCCGCTTTGTGTACATCTGGCTTGAAAACGGCAGGCAATTCTGGGCATGGCTTGTGTTTGTAGGACCGCGCTCAGTTGCAGGATGGCGGTGGACTGGTTTTTCATGGGTTTACTTTGGAACCGACCTGGAGAACATCAGCAGCTTCATCTGCTATTAGCGGTTGCTCGTTGTTTAGCTAAACCTCTGCCCGGAAACGTCTTACTGTAAAGCTAGAAGAAGCACTTTGTTAAAAGTGTGGGGAACACTGGAAATACAACAGGGCACTTGGAAAAAGCCAAGATGTAAAAAACTCAGGGCTCTCAAAAAAAGCCACGAGACACTTCGAATAAGCACGGTGATAAAACCGGAAAGCACTCTGGAAAAGTCGGGAAATCTTTCACAAGCGCCTTGCAAGCATTTGCCTGCAAGGCTTTCTTCTCAAATCCTTATTAGGAACAGAGGCGACGCTATGCTAAACACAAACGTATTTTTGCTTCTTGCTCTTGGGGCGATCGGGAATTGTCATTCTCAATTTTCCTTCTGCAATCAGAGGCTTAAGGTATTTGACGACCATATAGTATTGCGCTTCAATATTAAGATATCTGGCAATCTCTTCGCGTGTTCTTGGCTCAGAACAGTATTCAAGAATTCTTGATTTTATGGAATTACCATTATTTAAATCGATTGCTTGTACCCTTTCATTGTACAATGTTGCCTTAAAGCAGCCTCTTCTACTTTCAAAAACAGGAGGATACAGGCCAGCCTGTTCCATTTCATTTAAAACTGTTGGGATACCGGAAAATCGATTCTCAGTATCTATCAACAGCTCCAATGCACCTGAGATAAACGGGTTTCTTGTATCTGCAGACACTTTGCCAAGGTTATCAATCGTGATACGGCCATAAAGCCCGCCGGGATTCTCCACTTCCAAACGGTTATGATAGAGAATAATTCGGATGGGTGAATTGACGGTATGGATGCTGTAATCTCTGTGAACCAGCGCATTTAAAATCAGTTCTCTGATTGCTTTCAACGGGTATTCGGGCAGGTCAACCCTTTTTCCCTCTTCGTTGATAATCGTCGAAACCTTCATGTTTCTGCTCACAAAAGAAATTGACTCTTCCAGCATTTGAGGAATAGTACCTTCAATGCGCTTATTATCAATAAAACGCTCTTGATTTTGTCCCAGATCACCAATTTCTTTTCCTGCAATCACCATAGCTGTGATACTTAACTGTGGAAAAAAGCCCTGAGGATATTCACCAAGAACCATCATACCCGCAATCGTCGGCTTTACTCCATCTGTAATACCCTGCAGCTTAAGAATTTTGTCTTCAGGCAACAGAGAAAGATTTCGTTTTTCTTGCTTTATTTTTGCCAAATAGAGCGTTAACCTGTTCGAATCTAAATCGGATAACTCTGCACGTTCTACTGGATTCAATTCATCTTGTATGCCTCGCTTGAAAACCTCATAGCTGTATACTTCATATTCAGTCATCGGCTCGTCCGAATCACCGCAACGGACACATGAGCCCTTCATTCTGCCTGCACCTGTATAAAAGCAGGGTTTTTCATAAATATCACACTCAGCAATCTCTGCACTTACGACCACCTTGCCTTCATACTGAGCCACCGTAAATAATGGGCGCACAACAGGTGTCATCTGTTTTGCCTGGTTATTCACCTGAACCTGCAAATCTTTCGGATCATAAACGCCACAAACATTATACTGATTATCCTCATCAATTCCAAAGACTATAATTCCACCCCCGGACTGATTCGAAAAGCTGGATAAAATATCATATAGCCGTTGTGGCGTTCCCTTATCAGCCTTCTTCAGCTCAATCCTTTGTTCTTCTGTTCGTTTCTGTTTTATTTGATTGATCAAACTGACTAATTCAGAAGCCAGCATTGTAACACCACCCTTCATATTAAATAATACCATGTTCATGTTAATTTCTCAAGTATTTCTCGCAACTCATGTTGTATTTTTCGTAATTCATATTCATTATTACGCAAATCATAATTAAATATAGCCGTATCATATTTATTTCTCTGTTTTTCCAACATGATCTTTGATATTTTTAATATGATGGAAAAGCTGGGCTATTGGCATAGGAATTTAAGAGTAACTGGTACGGGAAGTGTTTCTGCACAAAAGAAAGGTGTTAAGATAGGTTTACAAATACGCATCTTTCAGCATTTCTACGGTTTGATCATCTGCTGCTTTATTTCCGTACCGGGCTTGTTGGTAAGCATTGCGCAGATTATTATGATCGGCGTTTTGTTCTTTCTCACGCTCCTGAATCCTGTCGATGGTTTCACCGGGTGTTTCCGATTGACTGAAGGAAAACCCCTTTCTTACACGATTCAGGACAAACTGGGCATACAAAAAGCGGACCTTGCTGATGTTGTCCTTCATGTCCCGCCATTTGGGTTCCCGCTGGAAAAGCCTGTTCAGGAAGGAGCTTCTCTTAGGAGTTTCGGTTTTTAAAAGGGATTCCTGCTTGTCAACATATCCCTGTTCTGCTGTGCCCCAACTGCGAAAACGGCTGAACACGGAAGAAAACCAGGAAAATAACCCGGTCATGATCTTTGGTAAATTCTTAAAAAAGCGTATAAGAATAAATAAGAAGATGATCAGCACAAAGACATAAGCAATGATGTCCATGATGTTGTTCGATGGCGTCGCCGGCGGCAGACCCATATCATCTCCGCCCCCCTGGGGCAAGTTTTCAACTTCTCTCAACGTGGTCAGCCACTGGACTAATCTCCATATAAACGCCGCAATTTTTCCCGCGGCATAGACAATGGCATCGAGAAAGGTTCTCCAAAACGACAAGAGAATGATACCGGCCATAACCATGATAAGAATAATTCTATTCCCACGCAGCACTGTACCAGGAAGGATATGGACACTGCTCTTTTCCTGCGTCTCCTGAACCAGGAACCTGCGGTTCGCAAACGGAAGGCCCCCCAATACATATAAAAAAGCCAGCCCAAGTGCAAATGTTTGAAATGGAGCGAGCATGGGAGCCTTATGTGCCAAAAAGACCGATAAGCAATGAAACAGCAGGCCAATGAAATAAAAGAAATATCTCCTGATACCCCCTGATGTTCCCGCGCGAATACCGTAAATGAACAAAAAAGCGATGCCAATGGCGGTAAGCGCGGTACCACCAACCAAATCGATGCGAAAAAGCATCACCCACAGCCAAGTCATGACTGCAGTATAAACAACCCCAATCACAGCCGTAAGGAGCTTTCGGAACTTTTTTAACACAGCGGTAAGCGCAACCCCGCTCAGTGTGTGAAGCGGAAGTACCAGTACAAAGGGTATCACACTCGCTTCCGGCAGCGAAAACCCGGCTATTATCAGAATTATCGGAGAAAACAGGAGGTATTCCAGCAAACACCAGAACCATCTCATCAAAATCGGTTTTTTCATATGCCTTCCTTTGTTCGCAGAGCCTGTAATGCAAAGATCCTTCACTTCGTTCAGTATGACAGGCTGTACCTGCTTACCTTTGAATAATGACGAAAAACAATTTGCGTTATATCTTAAATATCTCCACCGCGTTCCCTTTGGCCTTTAGCAAGTGAATTCTGTCTTCCATATCCGGATCGGTTACGGCGGTGACCAGCAGATAGTCCGTATTGTTCGGGTTTCTTTCCAGTTCCCGGTCGAGCATCGTATTAAAACTAAGGCAACGCAGGATTGTCAGCCTTGCCAGGTTCTCCAGAATAGTGATCTGATGTTGTTTCCCGGTTGTTGGTTCTATTCGCACCGGTTCCTTCTGCATATCCTTTAAAAAACCATTGGTGCCAAACCCGGCCTCTATCATGTTTTTAAAGGCATATTCCAGGACTGTGGCAATCAAAGAAATGCCATACTCCACCCGCTCCGGCTCTGATGTGACCGACCATTGCGTGGCCTTGGTATCCACATTCAACAGGATCATCAATCGATGTCTTGCGGTAGGGTCATATTGGTTCACCTGTAAGCTGCCAAACCTTGCTGATGCCTTCCAGTTTATGTTTTTCATCGGGTCGGAAGGCGTGTATTCCCGAAGACCGGAGCGTATGAACGGATCCTCCAGAATCCAGCGACGAACAACCCTGTCGCCTTGCCAGCTGTGTGAGGGGAGATTCATTTCGGGCAGCGTTAGCAGCTGTGGAAACACATACAGCCTTGCATCGGTTGTTTGGTCGTGCATCGCTGAAGCGCCTCCGGTAATCGAGCGGGCAGTGAGGGCGGCGGATTTCAGATGAAAATACCCCCTTTTTCTGCATGTGACATTATGTGTTCGGGTGATTCTCGTGTATGGAAGCAGGGAGAAAACACTGATGTGGAATTCTCCCTGCAAAATGTTCAGATCCTCCTGAAGGCCAAATTGCAGGCCTCCATCAATTCGGGATTCCACCTTCAGCCATGGAACGGGCAAAAGCTTCCTGTTGCTGATTTTCTCGATCATATGTATGTTTTGCCCGAAATTGGCATGCAGCGTATCAAAGCTTCTCTCGATGCTAACTTTGGAAAGCCCAAACCTGAGCGTAAGCCAGGATTCGAGCGTGATGATGATGATTGCAGCAAAGATCAGCTTGTATATCCACATATCACGGTGCTCCTGCCTGGTTCTTCAGCCTGTCCTCGGAAGGTACGGGAATGCGCTGTAAAATGCTGTCCAGGATAACGTGCCCTGCCGGCTTCCCGTCATCCGTGCCCACATGGCGGGTGACCATCCGGTGTGCCAGAACAGGCTTTACCATCTTCTTAACATCATCAGGAAGCACATAATCCCTGCCGCAGATAGCAGCGAGGGCCTGGCTTGTTTTCAACAGGGCCTGGCTGCCCCTGGGGCTGGCACCCAGAACAATATCTGGGTGGTTACGCGTGGCTTCCACGATCTTAATAATATATTCGTACAGTTCTTCAGAGACGAAAGTATTTTTAAAGATATCTCCAACCCCCTGGAAATCCTCTTTACCGGCCACTGCTGTCAGGGCTGACAATGGGTTTTCGGCCTGGAAGCGTTTCAAAATCTCTATTCCGTCAGCAGTGTGCGGATAGCCCATATAAAGCTTCATCAGGAAACGATCCAGCTGCGCTTCGGGCAATGGAAAGGTTCCCAGAATTTCAATCGGGTTTTGTGTGGCCACGACCATGAACGGAGGCTCGAGCAAATAGGTGTCTCCATCGATGGAAACCTGTTTTTCCTCCATACATTCCAAAAGCGCTGACTGTGTTCGCGGGGTGGCCCGGTTGATTTCATCGGCCAGAAGGATATTGGTGAAAATGGGGCCTTTGCGGAATACAAACTCGCCTTGCTTCTGGTTGTAGTAATGGATACCTGTGATATCAGTGGGAAGTAGATCGGGTGTGAACTGCACCCGACTGAACTGAAGATCGAGGGATTGGCTGAGTGTTTTGGCCAACAGGGTTTTCCCTGTGCCCGGCACATCCTCCAGAAGCACATGACCTCCACAAATGAGGCTGATTAAAAGCTGCCGGATGATTTCATCCTTCCCGACCATCACCTTTTCTATGTTTGCGAGCAGCTTGTCCGCAAATGCCTTCAATGCTGTATGATCCATGTTTTCAAACCTTCCTTTGCACGATAATCCTGATT
>JAAYJG010000394.1 GCA_012523055.1 Ruminiclostridium sp.
ATCATGGAGGGTAACCATAAGGACAGCGGTTCCCAGAAAGCGCAAAGCAGCAGAACAACAAGAATACCGAAAACATAGGGCAATACCGCTTTCGACAGCTCCGCAAGCCTGATTTTTGCCACGCTGCACACCGCATACAGGCTCATTCCAACGGGTGGGGTTAACAAGCCAATCATTGAAGCCAGAACCATGATCACACCGAATTGTACATAATCCATCCCGATTGCATCAATGATGGGGAGGAAAATGGGGGTTGTGATCAGGATCACCGACACACCCTCCAAAAAACAACCCAGCACGATCAGAACAAAGATTATCAATAAAATCAGAACAGACGGGTTGGTGGTCACACCCATCAGCCCATTGATCACCTGGTTCGGGATGCGCTGGTGCAGCATGAAATATGCCAGGAAATTGGCAATGGCAATAATAAACATGGTTTTACAGCTGGTGATGAGGCTGTCATAAACGATTTTGCCAAGATCCTTTAATTTCAGCTGTTTATACACGATGCTTGACAGGAGCAGCGCGTAGACACAGGCTACGATTGCAGCTTCGGTGGCTGTAAAAATACCGCTCCAGATGCCGCCGATGATGATCGCGACGCACAATAAGCTTGGAATTGCCTGCCAGAAATATTTCAACCGCTGCTTCCATGGCATGGGAGGGTTAACCGGAAACTTTCTTCGTTTGGAGATGATATAAACCACAATGGACATGGAAAATGCCATCAACAACCCTGGAATGAGCCCTGCTGCAAACAGTCTGGCCACCGAAACCCCCGTTACCGAAGAAAAGATTACAAACGGAATGGATGGCGGAATAACCGGGGCGATTGTGGAGGAAGCAGCCGTAACGGCCGCACTGAACGTGTGATCGTACCCGGCATCGTCCATTGCCTTTATTTCAATCAGGCCAAGGCCTGCAGCATCGGCTACCGCCGCGCCGGACATGCCGGCAAAGATGACGCTGCCGAATACATTCACCTGGCCCAGGCCTCCGGGCCAGCGTCCGACCATCGCATTGGCAAAATTATAAATGCGGTCGGTGATCCCGCCGGTGTTCATCAGGTTTCCGGCAAGGATGAAAAACGGGATGGCCAGCAGCGTAAAACCAGTGGTACCATTATAGATACGCTGTGCCATAACCGCCAGAATATCGGTGTAGCCCATCGACGCAAAAACGCCCGCGCTTGTGGCACCCATGGCCACGCATACCGGAACACCGATGACCATCAAAAGTATCAGCAATATGCACACAATTAAAGCAATCACGGGAGAACTCACCCCTTCTTAAAGATAAATTCAAAAAGGAGAATGGCATCCGCCTGCCAAAGCGCTGCCATTCTCCTGTAAAATGACTGGCCGGGTTATAGGCCGGTTCTTTAAAACCTGTGTAAAAGTATTCTTACCGCCTGACGATATGCCAGGGCCTGGCAGCTATTAACCATCGGAAAAAATGCACGCAGCACGGTTCGTGCGCTTAGGGTTTCGCATCCTCGACAATTTTCAGGAATTTCGCCATGTCATCGGGGCTTCCCTCGTATTCGGCAACAGCGTCCCAGGCCGGAGCCATTGCGGCCTTGAATTCATCCATGTTCACTTCAGATACGGTGATCCCTTTATCCTTCAGCTTTTGGATATAATCGGTTTCACTGTTCTGCACCTCATTGCGCATCTGATCACGGGCAGTAGCGCTTGCTTTTTCAATGAGTGTTCGCTGATCATCGGTCAACCCCTTCCAGAAGGTGTTGCTGACGGTCAGGTTAACCGCTTCCCAGGTATGGCGTGTTAAGGCCAGATATTTTTGGTTTGCTTCCCACATGCTGTTGTTGTAGATAGTAGACAGCGGGTTTTCCTGACCATCTACGGTGCTCTGTTTCAAAGCCGTAATCAGCTCGCTGAAGGCGACCTGCTGCACATCGGCCCCTAAGGCTTCAAAACATGCGACCTTCTGAACCTCACTGGGGGTACGAATTTTTAAGCCCTTCACGTCTGCGGGGGCTTTAACTTCACGCACTGAGTTGGTAAGGCAGCGGAAGCCATAGTCCCAGGGACCCACATTATGAAGCCCCTTGGATTCCAGTGTGCCGTCGTCCACCCATTGGGCGAAAGCACCATCCACCACGGCATATGCGTGCTCATAGCCGCTGTACACATAAGGTGCGGTGACCAGCGCGTAACGGATATCATATTTGTCAAGAGAGCCCTGGGAAACAAGGCAGGCCTGAATGGCACCCATGGCAGTTTGCTCGGCCATTTCCTTTGCGTTCCCAAGCTCGCTGGCGCCGTGAATCTCTACTGTAATACTGCCATTGGAAAGCTTTTCGACTTCTTTTTTAAAGGTTTCAGCCGCAGAGGTAACCGGCTCGTTGGGGGCACCAAAATGCGCCAAAATGATTTTTACAGCCTTTTCGGATGTACCGGTATTGTCGCTGCCGGTATTTTCAGCGGGAACTGGGGCGATGACGCAGGCAGCCATAGTCACTGTGAGCATGAACACAAGAATGAGTACGAATGCTTTTTTCATTTTACCACTCCTTTTTAATCAATGAATGAAGAATGCTTTTGGACTTCTGTGACACCAGGGAACCCCATTACTTGTATACAAAGTAGATTTTCATGGTGTGATAAGCAGTGTTTAGACAAGAATAATCTATGATGTGGGCGCAACTTGTATTCACATTATTTCAAAAATCTTACGGCGTGTCAAGTAGTTTATTGATATTTCCGAAAATTATTATAAACTTGTATCCACATCTTGCATAAAACATCAAAAAACCCCGCAGAATATGACGAATCATAGGATTACAGGATGTAAAATGGGGATTTTTGCATCTCATTTCAGGTAGATACGTATTCATAATTGCGTTTAAAGAAGCCTTTGATACAACGAGATTAACGGCTTGACAGAAATTTTTGTCTGCGCTAAACTAGAAAGGAAATGCAACTTGTATCCACATTAAATTTTGTATACAAGTTAGGGTAAAGGAGACAATTCGATGAACGACAGCTATGCCAGTAAAGATATTTTTCGTATACTCGAGCATGAAATTCTTACCTTGAAAATAAAGCCCGGATCACTTCTGAGTGAAAACATACTCTGTGCCCGGTTCGGTGTTTCACGATCTCCCATACGAAGCGTTCTTCAGGAGTTAAGGCTTTGCGGCCTTGTTACCGTTACACCCTATAAGGGTACCCAGGTTACGCTGATGAACTTTGACATCATCAACCAAATCATTTATCAGCGCATGGCGGTTGAAACCTTTGTACTGGAGGATTTCATGAAAATGCTGAACCTGGTTGACCTTGAAAAAATCAGGCACATCATCAACTCACAGCACCAGCTTATTCGGGGCGAAACCTTTGATGCCAGCCAGTTCTATGTTTTAGACGGCCAATTGCATGAAATCTGGTTTACCGCGACCAGAAAGAGCTTCCTGTGGGAAAGCATCCAAAAATCAGACTGCCATTACACACGCTTCAGGATGCTGGATATCGTTGAGATCAAAAACTTCGAGCAGATTGTTCAGGAGCACGAAGCCATTTTAACAGCGATTGAAAATGGGGATTCTGATGCCATCAGACCCCTGATGCAAAAGCATCTTTTTGGTGGCGTCACCCGCCTGGGAAGCTTAATTTTTACCGAACTGAAGGATTATTTTTCACCCCTTAACACCTGAACAACCTGGAAAAGGAAAGTAAAAAGGAGCCGCCCCTTAATCAGAATTTTCTGACTTGTTTCGACAGACAATGTACTAATGAAACTTGAATACTTACACGATTTCCAGTTGTGCGTAAAACCCCTTCTGTAATATAGTGATGAGTGCTCCGGAGATCCGGAATCCTCTTCTATTCGCCAAAATAATGGTTTCAGAGCTTTATTGTAAAAGATCATTGATTTATCAAATGCTCCTAAGATCCCTGTCTCATAGCGTATTTATAGCCCTTTGGGCTAAAAAACGCGTGGCGGGAGATAAACCGATTTCTGCTTCAGTGGGGGTACAATCCCCCACTGAAGGGCATTTGAATACATGATTTCTGCATTCATCTATTGAATGCATATCCTAATCCCCCCTCTGTTATTTCATTTTGTTATAAATCCGATAAATGTTGTGTAAAACCATTGAAAAGGGGTATTTAATACTTTATGAAATCCATTTCATAGGGTTTAGCATGCCTTTTGGGTTTCGTTCAGGTCAGTGTATATAAAATGTTTCTTAAGAGAAATGGCATCTTTTGTCTTAGCTTTAAAACGAGAAGTACATAGGCGGGGGTTGGATATGATGAAAAAAGAGAAAGGGAATTCCACAAAAAATAAGGGCAAAGGATTCTCGTTGCCTGACTTTTTTAAAAAACACACTGGAAAGCTTTCAAAGGTATTCAGTGACTCTCGGATGGGCTTTCTAAGAAAAATGAAGATCAAATGGCGGCTTATCATTGCTTTTCTTCTTTTGTCCCTGATTCCATTGATCATCTTGGGTACTTCAGCATACAGCCGCACGAAAAATGCCCTGACAGATACCATAAAACAATATACCGAGCAGGTCGTCACCCAATTCAATACCATTACAACAAAGGAAATGGCAAAGACTATGGAGACCGCCGGCAGTATAATGCTTTCGAGCGTTATACAGGATAACTTCGGGAATTACGAAACGCTGGAGATGAGTGCAAAAATAAATCTGAAGACAAACATAAGCAAGGAGTTAAACAGCAGGCTTACTCAGAACAGTTCACTTTGGGGCCTTGTCTTTTCCCCCTATACCAACGATCAGCGCTTTACTGCAGGGTCTACAACCTTTGAAATCGAGATTGATGAGCTGAATAAAATGTTTATAGATAGCGGTGAGAACGAAAAATGGTACACCGATTCGGATGGAAAGGCTGTATATTTCAAAAGGGCTACCCATGTTGAAACCGGCAAGAATTTAGGTAGTATAATGGTCTCCTTGTCGTCACCCGCCATTGATAAAATGTTTGATACCTTTGATCTGGGAGAATCCGTGGATGTACTGGTTCTTACCGATGAAGGCCGTATCATCTACTCCAACCGTGAAGAAAATGTAAAGGGGAGCATTTATCCTCAGGCTGCGCTAATCGAAAACATAAAAAGTGACTTGACTGACAGAGATAATGCTTCGATTTCAAGCCAGGAGCTTGTGTTGGCTGAAAAGGTTTACTGTAATTATGCAAAAGTTGAGAAAACACCTTTTTATATTGTTACCATTACCCCATTCAATTATATATATTCATCCTCATTAACCATTGGTCGGCAGATTGTCCTGATAGCCATTATTGTTTTTCTTTTGGCTATCCTTGTAGCCTTTGCCATCTCAAACAGCATATCCAATCCGCTGTCAAAGCTTGTAGACCTTATGCGTAAAGCAAAGGAAGGGGACTTTACAGGCGTTGTCCCCGATAAAAGCAGGGATGAGATCGGCGAGGTTATCTGTAATTATGACGATATGCTCCGAAATATTAAAGGTTTGATCCAAAAGGTCAAACTATCGGTTGAAGCGGTTTTGAACACCTCCGAAAAGATTTCGGGATCCTCCGAGCAAACCTATCGATCCTCTGAACAAATTGCAATGACCCTGCAGGAGGTAGCCAAGGGGTCTTCAGAGCAAGCGCAGGAAGTATCTCAAAGCGTAAATTACATGAATGATCTTTCCGACGGGAT
>JAAYJG010000049.1 GCA_012523055.1 Ruminiclostridium sp.
TCTGCCAATTCCAGCACATCCGCAATATTCGGTTGTTTACCGCGCTGACAGTGTTTGCCGCAGCAAAAATAATTATACATGGGAACAGGAACGGTGTCAAGTGATTTTTCCTTCCAGAATCAACACGGAATCTGCGAGATTTGCTGTAATCCCGTCGCACTTGCTTTGGCGCTGTAAACCATGTCCTATGATGTGAAAAACTTCTATTGAATCGACCGCTTCAATCTGGTACAATTTAGCTATAGAAGTCAGGGCACCTTCATGATTTTCAGGGTTTCCGCAAAGACCTTCAGGATTCCCCCGTTGAATTTGCAGCTAAGCTGCTTTTTATTTTGAAGGCGCAAAAAAAGAGATGTATCTTCCATGATATACGGGAAGGTATAAGGAATGAGGGACCTATATGGCAGGAATTTTTGGTATGTTTGATTATACAAAGGAAGGGCCGGGTATTCCGAAGGACGCGCCGCCAAAGTCCAGGTTCGTGATATTTTTTGAGGTATTGGGGCGCAAATTTTGGAAAATCATTCGGGTCAATCTGATGTTCGGGGTTTTTAACATCCCCGCATTCCTTTTTTTACTTATATTTGCAGCTAGTTATTCGCATTTGTTTATTCCGCCCGAAATCCCGGAAACAGATCAGCTGCGCTATCTATTAGGCGGGACAGTTCCACTTTTAAGTGTGTTTTTGTGTTTGCCAATGATCACCGTTGGTCCTGCACAGGCGGGCATGACCTATATCCTTAGAAACTTCTCACGTGAAGAGCATGCTTTTTTATGGAGTGATTTTATCGAGCATGCAAAGAAAAACTTTAAGCAAAGCATGATTGTAGGGACCATTAATCTTTTCATCACAGTGCTTGTGATTGTGCTTATCAATTTCTACTTCAGGCTGCCAGGCAGTCTGCTGATTACGGCTGCCAGCACAATACTCATAGTAATTTTTGTCATGTTCATGATGATGAGTATGTATATCTACCCGATGATGGTCACCTTTAACCTGACCATTCGCCAGCTGTATAAGAATGCCCTATCTTTTGCGATTATGAAGTTAATCCCCAACCTGTTAATCCTGATTTTATGTTCTGCGCTTGTGATTGTTTCCTTCTACTTTAACCCGGTAATCGGTTATATCCTGTTTATTTTTATCACGATGGCATTGATTAGTTTTATCACGAATTTCTATGTCTATCCGAAACTGGATAAATACATGATACAGCCAACGCTGCAGAAAAAAGAGGAGGAACAGGTTCCGGTTCAGGATTCGCTTTAGCCAAACCAACCATCATAAAATAACTTACCATATGCACACGATAAAGGCGTTATCTCTTGCGGGATAACGCCTTTCGCTGTTTATTCATTATTTGGAAAGTTATTGCTCAAAAAATAAAGCCGGTAAGTTTTGTGTTACCGACTCATTTCCCTGCTTAAGCGCAAGAACTTTCTTCTTTTACAATCCCTGCCAGAGGGTTTCCAACAGGTTATAACCCCGGTCATTTGTTAGTCGCATATCGGGGAGCGACAGCCATATTTAATTCCGGTTACTTGTTAGTCGCATATCGGGGAGCGACAGCCATTTTAATTCCGACCATTTATAAGCAGAATCCCGGGCAGCGATCAACTTTTTAGCTTCAGAGGCTTAGCAGATCCTGCATCGTATAAAATCCTGGTTCCTTATCGTTAAGGAACACAGCTGCTTTTAATGCGCCCACACCGAAAATCTCTTTACTGTTTGCAGTATGCCTCAGCTCGATGATTTCATCATTTCCGGCAAAGATAACGGTGTGATCCCCGGCGATATTACCACCGCGGATGGCATGGATGCCGATTTCATCCTTACTGCGCTTCACCCTTTTGGTATGTCTGTCATAAACGTACCGATACTTCTCAGGAAGAGCATGATTAATGGCATCGGCAAGGGCCAGGGCGGTTCCGCTGGGGGCATCAATTTTCTGGTTGTGGTGACGCTCGACAATTTCAATGTCAAAATTGCTGTATAACAGCTTTGCGGCTGTTTGCACCAGCTCCAGCAGAAGATTGACACCCAGGGACATATTTGCTGAAAACAGGATGGGGATCTGATGGGAAAACTCCTTCAGCCTGAACACCTGCTCCTCGGAAATTCCGGTGGTTGCCATCACAAGGGGAAGCTTTTTGGACGCCGCATGGCTGAGCACCTGGTTCATGGCGGAAGGATGCGAAAAATCAACGATCACATCAACCACCACACTGCATTGATCCAGCTGTGTAAAAACAGGATAGTCATTGGCAACGGTATCATTCAGATCGTAACCGGCAACGATTTTCACATCTTCCCGATAGTGAGCGAGATTTGTGATGACACGCCCCATTTTTCCATTACAGCCACAAAGTAAAATTCTGATCATCACCATGCATCCTTTCGTTTACGCTTCTTTTTTGACTATATCAGTCCGTATTCCGCCAGTGCTTTTTTCAGAGTTTCAAGGCCCTTTGCACTGATTTCTACTAGAGGCATCCGGCATTCTCCCACATTCATTCCCATTTCATTCATGGCAGCTTTTACCGGGATGGGGTTCACCTCACAAAAAAGCGCATCTACCAGGTTTACCGTTTTAACCTGCAGGCTGCGGCTGGTTTCCAGGTCACCCTGTAAAAAAGCCTCGGCCATTCTGTGCGTGTCTGCCGGAATAATGTTTGCCATCACTGAAATAACACCCATGCCGCCAAGGGCCATCAGCGGAACGATGTTGCCGTCCTCGCCCGAATAGATGACAAGGTTGTCACCGCAAAGCAAACGGGTTTTTGCCACCTGTGCAAGGTTACATTCCTTAACGGCGGCAATATTCGGTATTTCAGACAAGCGTTTTAATGTTTCAGGATTGATGTTCAAATTGGTTCTGGAGGGGACATTGTACAGCACAACCGGGATCCTCACTGATTCGGCGATAGCCTTGAAGTGCCTGTAAAGCCCTTCCTGAGTGGTTTTGTTATAGTAGGGTGTGACCGAAAGGATGGAGTCGACCCCCACCGATTGCGCATATTGGCTTAATTCAATGGCATGCTTCGTGTCATTGCTGCCCGCACCGGCCATCACATGAACCCGACCCGCAATTTTTTCCACGGCAAAACGAATGACTTTCTTGTGCTCTGCATCGGGCATTGTGGAAGCTTCGCCGGTGGTTCCGCAAATGAGAATGGAATCGGTTCCTTCGTGAATCTGCCACTCAATCAGCTCTTCAAGTTTCTGATAATCAACACCATCCTGGGTAAAAGGGGTTACCAGGGCTACACAGGAACCCCGGAAAAGTGGCTGCTTCAAAATCATCACTCCTTATCCCTGTATTCAATCAGTTTTTGTGCGATTTGTACTGCATTGGTGGCAGCACCTTTGCGGATGTTGTCGGAAACAACCCAGAGGTTTACGCCGCTGTCAACGCTTTCATCCCTGCGGATTCTTCCGACAAAAACCTCATCCTTGCCAGACGCGGTAATGGGCATGGGGTAGAGGTTGTTGACCGGGTCGTCCTGCACCACAATGCCAGGGAAGCTGCTTAGCGCTTCTTTTAATTCGACCAGATCAAACGGTTTTTCAAATTCAACATTAATGGATTCGCTGTGCCCGTTAAATACGGGAACCCTGACGGTAGTAGCCGTAACGCGAAGGTTGGGAAGACCCAGGATTTTACGGGTTTCAAACACCATTTTCAGTTCTTCCTT
Source organism: Ruminiclostridium sp. (assembly GCA_012523055.1). Lineage (GTDB taxonomy): Bacteria > Bacillota > Clostridia > DSM-8532 > DSM-8532 > JAAYJG01. The sequence goes on from JAAYJG010000049.1 coordinate 3,697, forward strand.
CGTATAACCGTTTTCGGTGAAAACATCAATGTGAGGCAGACAATTGTTGGCAATCGGGTGCGAAAACTTTCGAGGCGCTTCGCCTTTCAAACCGTTTTCCAGGTCGTTCCATCCTGCAACACCAGCACCGGACACGGCTTGATAAGTGGAATAGACAACCCTTTTGAGTACATATTTATCATGCAGAGGCTTCAGTGCAACCACTGCCTGTATCGTCGAACAGTTGGGGTTTGCGATAATACCCTTGTTCCAAAGAATGTCCCGAGGGTTCACTTCAGGTACAACCAGCGGAACATCGGGCTCCATTCTCCACGCGCTGCTGTTGTCGATGACAACACACCCCTTTTGTGCGGCGATTGGCGCATAGGTTTTGCTGGTGCCTCCACCTGCAGAGAACAGGGCAATGTCAATACCGCGGTCAAAAGAATGCTCGGTCAGCTCCTCAACGATATAGTCTTTTCCGAGAAAGGTGATGGTTTTTCCGGCAGATCTGCTGGATGCAAAGAAATAGATTTCTTCGATGGGAAGCTTTCTTTCTTCCAGGACCTTCAGGAATGTACTACCAACCATGCCGGTAGCACCGACGACAGCAAATTTAAACTTTTTCATTATAAACCCTCCTCATTATTTATACTACAGTTACTTGTTTTTTACAACTTTACATCCGGCTGGTGTGAAAAAACTATGCTCAGATGGGCCGATCCGGATACAAAAAAACTACCGACAGAACAGCCAGTAGCCTTAATTACCCCGAAAGGGTCCTTTAACCACGGATAGCGCTCCATCAAATTACATTGATGACAGTTACGCAGTTATTCACTGCACAACCAGGAAAAACCTTTACGGGAAGCTCCTCCTTCGGCATTTTTTCCTTTCCATCCACTTCTACAGGACCCATACCCCTCGATGAATATACTGATAAAAAATGCGCCTCTATCATTCCATATTCGTTTGCTTTTATCCTATGCAGCCCAGATAAAAAGGGAACCCCGATAAAAGTTAAAGATATAGTAACATCAAAATGAAGTCCTGTCAAACTAAATTTTTTCACATGAATTCGTTCGTTATTGGTGGCATTATTCTAAACCTTGTGCTGCTTAGTAACAGTTCTTTCACTTTAGTTTTCCTGCTGGTGAAGAAGCATGAAGCAGTTACATGCTTAGCCTTCGAAATGTCTCAGGTACTGTGTATGAACCCAAACAACGCTCATAATCATGTTATAATTACAATGTTAACTGACCACAGCTAAGCATGCCCAGTCTGATGAATGAAGTGAAGGATTTTGCATCACTTCTGAAAAGATCCTTCGCTGCGTACAGGATGAAACACGTATCTAATGCTGCAACTTTTAAATTCATTAAGGGGGGAGGGAACAGGTTCGATACAGTAAAATCTTGTTGACAAAAACTTTAACCCTTTGTATAATAAATAAGTCGCTGAGAGCGCTATGGTATGCGGGTGTAGTTCAATGGTAGAACTCCAGCCTTCCAAGCTGGCCGTGAGGGTCCGATTCCCTTCACCCGCTCCATTTTTGTGCCTGTAGCTCAGCAGGATAGAGCAACGGCCTTCTAAGCCGTGGGTCAGGGGTTCGAATCCCTTCAGGCACGCCATCAAGGGATCGTTTGTTGGATTTGGTTCCAGCCTCGGTCCTTTTTATTTTCCGGTATCTTTTCTCAGCATTTTTTCATTTGCTGAATTCTCTTTATGTGTTCTGATGTCTGGACAATTATATGTTCAGACATCCTAATGTATAGACAACTGTATGGGTTTGTCTGCCGTTACTTCTCAAATTTTAAAAACCAATGCCTGGGAAGGATTATTAAGCATTCAGAATAATAGAAATATCTGCGGAAAAAATTCTCGCTTGACAACTGCATAAGTCCGATTTATAATGATAAACTGTAAAGCAAATATGCTTGACAGGTGATCTTGTGGAAGAATGTACAGAAATCGCCATACTGCTTGATTTTTATGGTCAACTGCTCACGTCCAGACAATATGAAATCCTGGATTTACATTACAACAGTGATTTTTCCCTGGGTGAAATCGCAGGGCAGTTGAACATCAGCCGGCAAGGCGTATACGACGGAGTTAAAAAAGGGAAGGAAGCTCTGCGCCAGTTTGAGGGAAAGCTGGGCCTCGTTAAAAGGTTTTCAAAGCATGAACAGACCCTTCGTGTCGTTCTTGAAAACTTGCAGGGCATACAGCCTGAAAAGTCTGGCCTCGATGGCATAGTGCTTAATCAATGCGTTGAGGAACTGAAGAAGGTCATCAGTGATTTGTAAAACTTATGAGCCCGCTTCGGGAAAAGCATCACCGGGTAAGTTCCGGGTTGCCTTATTGATAGAAAACCGGAGGAATTTATGGTTTTTGAAGGATTATCTGAAAAGCTTCAAAATGTTATTAAGAAAATAAAAGGCCAGGGCCGTGTTACTGAAAAAGACGTAAAGGAAATGATGCGCGAGGTAAAAATGGCGCTTCTCGAAGCCGATGTCAATTTCAAGGTCGTGAAAGATTTCATTGCCACCGTATCTGAGAGGGCTGTTGGCCAGGATGTCCTTGATAGCCTTACACCCGGTCAGCAGGTTGTAAAAATCGTTCATGAGGAATTGATCAAGCTGATGGGCGGCGATGTGAAAAAGCTTACTTTTTCATCAGCACCTCCTACTGTATATATGATGGTAGGCCTGCAGGGTGCCGGTAAAACAACTGCATCAGGCAAGCTGGCAAACTATCTGCGCAAGCAGGGGAAAAGGCCGCTGCTTACGGCCTGCGACGTTTACAGGCCAGCTGCGGTAAAACAGCTGCAGGTTTTAGGAAAGCAGCTGGAGGTTCCGGTTTTTGAAATGGGAACCGACGTAAACCCCGTTGAAATCGCAAAAAAAGCTATTGCCCATGCAAAATCCATGCAATTTGATGTGGTCATTATCGATACCGCCGGTCGTCTGCACATCGATGAAACCCTGATGCAAGAGCTTTCAAACATTAAAGACAGTGTTAAGCCACAGGAAATCCTTCTGGTGGTCGATTCTATGACCGGCCAGGATGCGGTAAACGTGGCTGCCAGCTTCAATGAAAAACTAAACATAGACGGTATTATTCTGACAAAGCTTGACGGTGATACCCGAGGCGGCGCGGCACTATCCACAAAGGCTGTTACCGGAAAACCTGTCAAATTTGCCGGAATTGGTGAGAAGCTAAGCGATCTGGAGCCTTTTTATCCCGACAGAATGGCCTCCAGAATTCTGGGAATGGGGGATGTTCTCAGTCTTATTGAAAAGGCACAAACGGCATTCGACGAAAAGAAAGCGATAGAGCTTGAGAAAAAGCTTCGCACGCAGCAGTTCACGCTGGATGATTTCCTGGATCAGATGCAGCAGATGAAGAAAATGGGGCCATTAAACCAATTCCTTGGGATGATCCCCGGCATGAACCAAAATGCGATGAAGGACATTCAGGTGGATGAAAAGCAAATGGTTTATATCGAGGCTATCATTCAATCCATGACAATGCAGGAACGCGTAAACCCATCCGTGATCAACGCCAGCCGTCGCCAGAGAATAGCAAAGGGCAGCGGCACCTCCGTTCAGCAGGTGAACCAGCTGCTGAAGCAGTTTGAATCCGTTAAAAAGATGATGAAAATGTTCTCCAATCCTAATGCCTTAAAGGGCATGAAGGGAAAGGGCGGCTTCAGATTGCCGTTTTAATATGCAGAGTTCTGGCCTTATTGGCCGGTTTACTGATAACCAGATGCTTGAAAGGTGGTGAAATACATGGTAAAAATGCGCTTGAAGAGAATTGGTGCGAAAAAGAAACCCTATTACAGGATCATTATCGCAGATGGAAGATCTCCGCGTGACGGTAAGTTTATCGATCAGGTGGGCACATACAATCCGCTGGCAAACCCTTCAGAGATCAAGTTTGATGAAGAAAAGGCAAAGGATTGGCTGAAGAAGGGCGTTCAACCGACAGAATCGGTAAAAAAACTCCTGAAAATATCCGGCATCTCCGAGTAAGCTGTAGTACTTTACAGTAATTTTCTGAGAATGGAGGGGAATCATGAAGGAGCTTTTGGAAAGTATCGCAAGGAACCTTGTGGATCAACCTGAAGAAGTGTCCGTGAATGAAGTGGAAGGTGAAAAATCCCTCATCCTTGAATTAAAGGTGGCCGGTGACGATATGGGAAAGGTCATCGGAAAGCAGGGACGCATCGCCAAAGCAATCCGTACAGTCATGAAAGCGGCAGCAGTGCGTAACAACAAACGGGTTGTCGTTGAAATCATCCAGTAAACATGGCATCGCCATGTATTGCGGACAGTACTGGTTTCCCGGCAACAGGTAACGAGGTTTAACACATTGTCCATATGGCAATTGTGGTGCATCATCGTTATGAATGCCCGGGGTTCCAGGGTGGACAAAGGCGTAAAAGAGCAGGCAACTGCTCTTTTTTGCATTCTTTTTCTCTTTCGACTAGTTTTTCATCTGAATTGAACGGTATGGAATTCAAACCCAATAAATTTTACCAGGGTATTGACAGGGGGAAAAATTTGCTTTATATTAAAAACATACCCCGCCCCCGGGGGAGGGGTTAAGAATAGGAGGCTTGTGGTATGGATGCACCGGAAAACAGAAAAAAGCTGCTGAACCTGTTGAAAACCACCCGTGGGCAAATCGATGCCATCATCAACATGGTCGATGACACAAAGCAATGCTCCGATATTTTGGTGCAGCTGCTGTCCGCCCAGGGTCTGATGAAGAAATGCACCGTACTTGTGCTGGAAAACAGGATAAAAGATTGCTTGAATGAGGCTGTTAAAAACTCGGAAGAAAGGGAAAATAAAATTGACGAGATTGTATCCATTCTCAGCAAGCTTTCTAAAGCCTGAAACTGAATGGGTGACAAACAAACATGGTATGGGTAGGCTTTAACGGTTGTAGAGTTCACAGAAAGATGGTATAAGGAAGGAGAATTTAACATGAGTGAAAACGTATTAACCCTGACCAAGGATAATTTTGAAAAGGAAGTGCTTCAGTCCAACATCCCCGTATTGGTAGATTTTTGGGCTGCATGGTGCGGGCCCTGCCGCATGGTTGCACCTGTGGTTGATCAGGTTGCTGCCGAATACGCAGGCAAGGTAAAGGTAGGAAAAATCAATGTCGATGAACAGAACGAGCTTTCTGAAAAGTACAGAATCATGAGTATTCCGACGCTCATGGTCTTTAAAAACGGTACTATCGCAGAAAGCGTCATGGGGGCCAGGTCTAAGGATGCCCTGGCGGCTATGCTTAATAAACACCTGTAAAATAACATGGGTATTCACAAAGCAGTTTGAAGTGAGTGCTTTGGTGTAATCAATCAAATGATAAACTCATTTCAAAGGGTTTAAACTCTGTTTCAGTATTAATATGGAACAGAGTTTTTTATAGCAACAAACTTCATTTTTATAGTCCGAAAGACCCATTTACGATGAAAAATAGTAGAGATGTATCATATTAAGTCTTTCACAGCCCTGATATACTGTATATAACCTGAATTATACCTTCAAGGGCAGTCTGCGTTTTTTATACGGCCATATGAGCTTCAGGTTTCGGTAATCCGGCATTTATATCGATGAATATGCCTTCCGGAATGGCCTTTTCAAACCCAAAATGAGTGCAGACAGATCTATCAGGTCGATATACGTGGAGATGATTAATGGGGGAATTGATGTGTCAGACAGGAAGAGTGTGAAGATAACCTTACCCGAATGGTATCAGGTGGAGTTGCAGACGCAGAAAACCATCCTGAAGCTGTCCGGGGTGCACGAGCTACTGTTTTATCTGAATAACCCGGATGAATACATCCGGCATCAGGCAGTCCTGCGTTTGGGGCAGCTTAGAAGCAAGGAAATCCTGGCACCCCTGAATAAAATCATCGATGATCCCCTGGAGATTGCTCTCAACAGAGAAATCGCAGCGTGGGTGCTCAAGAGCACGGGGTTAGTCGGAAACGATGATTATTATATCGGAAACCATTATCTTGATCGCTTTACGGGGACTGAAAAGCTTAAAGATTTTTATTATCCATGCTTTACCGAAGAAAATTCATCCCCGGAATATCATTTTGCAGCCTCTGGAATTGAAGCTCTGTTGTCGGAAGAAACGCTTTTAATTCGAGCGGAATCCCAGGAAGAAAGGGTGGAAATCCCATTCTCATTGGCCCGTTGGTCGAAAACGTGGTTCCAATCAGAGCAAAATGGTCTTCGCAGGGGATTGAAAGCGATGAGAGAAAAAACTGCGGCGATGGTTGCAGGTTTCACTCATAAAATAAAGCATCCGGAAACAGTAAAAAAGAAAAAACCACAGGAAACGAGACAAATTCTTTCGGAAGAGACGAAAACCGATCAAAAAGCAATGCCAGAGTTTCTGTCGGAAGATAACCAAATCCTTCATGAAGCAATACCTGAGTTTGTATTGGAAGAAAACCAAACCCGTCAAGAAGCAAGGCCTGGGTTTCTGTCGGAAGAAAACCAAATCCTTCATGAAGCAATACCTGAGTTTGTATTAGAAGAAAACCAAACCCGTCAAGAAGCAATGCCTGAGTTTGCTATAGAAAAAAACCTCACCCATCATGTGGCGAAAACTGAGTTCCTCCCGGAAGAAAACCAAACCCTTGATGAATCGTTATCTGCTGGAGAAAAACAAGCATATCATCATGAAAGAATTGCCGTAAATGATGCTGAGACAACAGAAAGCGTTTTCCGGCAGGATGAAAGAAAAGGCAACCATGATGCGGGAATAAGTGTTACATATGCCAAAAACAAAGAATCTACCACTGTTCCTTACCCGGAAAAGCATGCCCCGGTTGAAGCACAAACCAAAGAGAATTTTCAGGTTGATCAAGCAATGAAATCCGGCTATTATATCAAGCCGTTTCAGTTGAAAATCTGCCCGGAAGAAAAAGAGAAGAAGACGAAAAGGGTAAAAAGTCAAATTTATGTTCGGGATAAATCCCGTGAGCTATCCTTTACCGAAGCCTTCAAAGGGTTCGCCCTGAAGCTGGGCAAGGTTATCATGCTGCCATTTGTCATACTTTGGAACCAGAAGTTGGTTTTTTTCACGCTGATCGTCTGCCTGTATCTGTTCTTTACCATGGTACCCTTAGGACGCATGCTGTTTTACCGAAGATCACCCCAGTTGGCGCAGCTGAACGACAAGGCTGTAAAAACAGCTTCGCTCTGGGTAACCGATCAGATTGCGCAGCTTAAGGCAATGGCCTCGGAATATCAGCTGGTCCGGGACATTCAGAAGCGGGTGGTGACTGAAAACCAGGATCAAAAAGAACAAGCTGATGAGCCAGTGAAGTATATTGTTACTTCAAAAGTATTGAACCTTCGCAAAGAGCCCGGAACCCAGGGAGATAAACTATTGAGTCTGGAACAGAACATGATCGTGGAGTTTATGAATCAAAGCACGGACGTGAGTGGGCAACCCTGGCTTTACATACAAGCTCCGGATGGAACCGTGGGCTGGTCCTGTGCCGATTATCTGAAAAAACTGGAGGGTGGTATTGAAGCTTATGAAGGAGAATAATTTTACAAGACGCAAGGAATTGGTTTGCTCACTTCTGAAGCAGCTAAAGGATACCTGCCTTCAGCTGAAGGATCTGGCGGAAGAAATGGGCGGTTCTGCGGACTTATATCTTCAAAAGGTCTTTTCAGAGAACAATGATGAGATCATGGCTCTGGTAGAAGAATACAATGGGAATATCCGGCAGGCAGAGGAAATCTCGCAGCAAATGACTTGCAGAATGAATGACTGGTTTGCCTTTACCACGGATGAGAAGAATCTGTCGGGCTTTTTGTTTCCGTTGCGGTACTACCTTGAAAAAAAAGAGGTAAAGAGCTTTATCAACCGGTCAAGGGATCAAATCTCGGAAAAGGTTATCCGGAATCGATTTGTAAGGGAAAAGCTGGATGGTATGGAAGAGAAGCTTCGGAGCAGAGCCGTAATGAAAATTGAATCGGAAGAAAAATTCATCGCATTCAATGAATTGTCCGGGCTGAAAAAGGAAATCCTCGGGCACCTGTCCTATCTGATGCCCACTATACCGGACTTGTGTCCGCTTGAGTTCACCATTGACGACATCGATCACTTGATTGTGAAGTTATCACCCGTTGGATGATCTGCTCCATAGCAGCATTTTCTTATGAAGTTTTTTTAGTAAAAAGGTTCTGTTATTGTTTACAGGTAAGCTGGCACAGCCTGTTGAACGAAGGTGAAGGATCTCGCATTACCCCAGGCAAGGTCCTTCGCTATGCTTAGGATGGAATCGGTATTCTCAGAATAAACCACATACCTCATTAGCAACGTATGAACCTGTTAGGGGGGTAAACAGTAACAAATCTTCTGTTATGAGTTATTGCCTTAGGTCTGATTGATTGCAATGATTTTCCGCTATTGTTATAATTAGATTGACAACAGACCCATTATAGTATAACGAATGGTTATATTGTTATGATGGTTTTTTCGATTACGGTTATAAAGAATTTTCATTTATGCAGGAGGGCTGAAGATGGGATACAGGATAGATAATGTTACGGTTGTGACTGCTGAAGCGGAAGCTGTTAAGCTTGTCAGAAATGTGACGGTTTTAACGGAAAAGGATAAGATCATTTATATCGGGGAAAATCCTCCGCCAGCCGAGCACCATATTGTGATCAATGGAAAGGGAAAAGCACTGGTTCCAGGCCTGGTCAATGCACATACCCATGTGCCCATGACTTTGCTAAGAAGCTATGCCGATGACATGTCGCTTTATACCTGGCTTTATGAGCATATTTTCCCGATAGAGGATAAAATGACTGAAGACGATATCTATTGGGGTTCTCAGCTCGCATTTCTGGAAATGCTGGCTGGAGGAACCACCTGTTTTTGTGATATGTACGTCTTCATCGACAGGATTGCTGAAGCAATCGAGGCTTGCGGAATGAGAGCGCTTCTTTCCCGAGGTTTGATTTATGGCGATCATCTGGAGGACTATTCCAATGAAGAAAAGCTGAAGGAAGCGATGTCGACCTTCAGGCAATGGCATGGTGCCGCCGATGGACGAATCAAAATTGCCCTGGCACCGCATGCCCTTTATACCTGTGCTCCGGCGTATATCCGAGCGGTCAGGGATGCTGCCGAAAAGCTGGGTGCAAGGATTCACACCCATGTGGATGAGACCGCAAAGGAGCACAGCGATTGCCTGAACCAATACGGAAAAACACCGGTACAGCACCTTTGCGACATCGGCCTTTTTGACATACCCACCATTGCGGCCCATTGCGTCCATGTCACAAACGGGGATTTGGAAATCATGAAGCAGAAAAATGTGACGCTTGCACACAATCCCGGCAGCAATCTGAAGCTGGGAAGCGGCGTTGCACCGGTCCCTGCAGCATTGAAAAAAGGGGTGAATGTGGCTCTTGGAACCGATGGTGCTTCAAGCAATAACAACCTGAACATGTGGGAGGAAATCAATCTTGCGGCGCTGGTTCACAAGGGTGTTTCGCAGGATCCGCTGGCGGTGAACGCCCATGAAGCCTTCACAATGGCTACAGTGAATGGCGCCAATGCTCTGGGCTTCTGCAATTCGGGGCAAATCAGGCAGGGGTACCAGGCTGACATGGTTCTTTTGGATTTGTCCAAACCACATTACATGCCGGAGCACAACCTGGTTTCAAACCTGGCTTATGCCGCTCAGGCCTCGGATGTGGAAACCGTATTTGTTGACGGTAAAATCCTTTATGATAAGGGTGAGTACAAAACACTGGACAAGGAAAGAATTCTGCACGAGATCAACCGTATTTTTAAGAAGCTGTTTTAGTTAATCGGTTTATGAAGAAAATGTTTAGAGCATGCGACTGTATTAAATAAGCGCTTACGCGAATTGCGCCAAACACGGGAGATGAAAACACCTCCGGGGAGTGTCCACGGCTGAAGTCTGCAGTCACTCCCGATTTTACACTTTCTGTTTGCAAAGGGTTCATAACTATCTCTGATAATTATGAACCCGTGACAAGCCATTATCCTGTTTTGACCTGTATAAATCTATCAACCGTTATCCGGCGGTGCGAGCGGATCCACAATTACCGTGTTGTAATTCACATAGATCACCATTCCCGGCTTAGCACCGGAAGGCTTTCGCACATATTTCACCCTTGTATAGTCGACCTCAACCCTTGTGGAAATTCGGGCCTTGCTGAACCAGGCAGCCATAGCGGCTGCTTCCAGCAGGGTCTTATCGGGAATCTCATCCGGAATCCGAGCGATCACATGGGAACCGGGGATATTTTTGGTGTGCAGCCACATGTCTCCCGGTTTTGCAAATTTCAATGTCAGTTCATCGTTTTGCATATTGTTTCTGCCCACCCAGATGGTGTAGCCTTCAGAGGAAGTAAATACACAGGGGGAGGACTTGGGCATATTTTTCCTGCGTGTGTTGGTTTTATGAACATACCCCTGACCCCGCAGCTCTTCCCGAATCTCCTCAATGGTTTCCGATGAATCGGCTTCTTCCAGCGAGTAGAGCACGTTTTCCAGGTATTCCAGCTCTCTGCGGGAAAGCTTTAGTTGATTGGTAGCATAAGCGTGAGCGGTTTTTGCCTTGTTATACTTTTTAAAGTACCATTGGGCATTTTCCTGCGGAGTACGGTATTCATCCAGCGTTATTTCCAGATAAACCTCATCGTCGGCATAATAATTTAATAACGAACAACGCTCCATACCCTTTTTCAGGTTATAAATATTGGCAGTGATCAATTCGCCGTATAGTCTGTATTTGTCTAAATCGGCAATTTCATCAAGAGTTGCCGCATGAATGCGTATTTTCTTGTCACAGCGCTCGATATTGGTCTTCACCAAATGGATCAGATCTGAGCCTTTGTTCCGAATGTGCTCCTTCATTTCCCGCGCTTTGTGAAACCTGTCAATGGCTTCGCTGATGGATGCGAAGGATTCCATCTTTCCATACTGGGTGAGGGAAACCGCATGAAAATCAACGGGTTTACCGGCAGAATCCACTACAACACAGGGGCTGTAGACCTCCTGCTCCCAGCAATTTATGGAATGCTTCAGGGTTTCAGCCAGGCTTCGAAGGTTATTCTCCGATAAATATTTCGGTCCCATATCAGGATCAACGCCTGCCTGAACGCAAATTTCCCTGCATAATACGGGACTGAAGCCCAAAATGGTGGATAACAGAATTTTCGACAGCGGACGTTCATCCTCCCGGATCGATCCGATAAAGGCTTCAGCTTCCAGCCGGGAAGGCACTGCCTTATCCTGTGCAGGAGGAAGGATGTAGGTTCTCGCCGGCATGATTTCCCGCACACGGTTCACATCCTGATCCACATGCTTGATGGCATCGATGATTTTCCCGCCCTCGTTCACAAGAATAATATTGCTGTGCCGACCCATGATTTCAATGATCAGCTTCTTAATACTCTTGTCTCCCAATTCATCTTCCGCTTCAATCTCAAGCCCGATAATTCTTTCATAATCGGAAAAATCAATCCCCACAATTATTCCGCCAATAAGGTGTTTTCTTAACAGCATGCAGAACATGGGGGGAGAGGCAGGGTTCTCATAATCGATTTCAGTCATGTGAAGCCTGGCTGTATTGGCATTGCTGGATAACAGCAGTTTTATGTTGCGGTTGTTGGAACGTATATAAAGCAGAAGGGTATCTTTCTCAGGCTGGTATACCTTATAAATGCGTCCCCCTGTAATATTCCTGTTCAGCTCGTCAGCGACGGCTTTTGCGACAACTCCGTCAAATGGCATGTCTCTTCGCCCTTTCTTGTGTATGCCAATCATATTTCCTGGCAATATCAGTATCAGACCCTGATCATTGTAGCACAGACCCGTGCAGTTCGATAGTATGGCGGGAAAGTAAATGTGAATTTTAATTTCACTGCATTCAAGTGAAATCAATATATTACAATTATATTAATTTTGTTTTACAAAATGAAGTGTCCATGCTATAATGTTGAACAGGCAATAAAAAGAGAAATGCCTTTAACAGCTGCTTTATAAAAAGTAAGGTAGGGCAGGGGGGAAA
>JAAYJG010000395.1 GCA_012523055.1 Ruminiclostridium sp.
TCCAGGATTGCTCGATCTGGTGCTGCGGCTGCTCTTCTTCATTTTTCTGGCGCAGGGATATCAGAACCATCTCAATGGGCCTTGCAGCCAGGAACTCAAACCGGGTATCCGCTTCATTCGGGTTGACGGGTTGTACAGCTTTTCCAGTCTTCGTTTCGGCGGCATTGGCTTCCTCCCCTGTGGCCGCAGATGGAAGGGCAGGGTTCTTCGGAACCCCTCCAATCATTTGGGTAAGCCTGACCAACGGAATGAACGCTCCAGCCGGATTGGGTTCATCATTTTGTGCGCTGAGGCAGTGATCAAAAGGGTTCTTTGAATTTGACGAAGCTGGGTTAGCAATGATCACAGCACGCCATTTATCCTTTTTCCCCACCAGCTTGTACAGGTTCGGGAGGGCTGCCAGGATATGATCCCCGCCTTCATTCCACTCGCAAAAATCAATATCGCCCTTGTGAACATATGGCATAAACAGCGGTTTAAACGCGATGATATCCCGCGAGGTCTTATTATCTGTTATGATGACCGTATACATTCTGTCACCTCGTATTTTCCGGTCTTTCGAGGATCTGAAAGGGTCACTTGCCCCATCTTTTTCATTCTGAGAAAATATCGATTCATACGACCCTTAACTGATTTATCGTTTTCTTAATGCTTTCTACCCGCTTGATATTCACTTCGTTGTCCACACTGTCAAAGAAGTTGGCTGAAATATTGCGGATTTCATTGGCAACCGGATCCCTGACAATGTCCTGATAATCCTTCAGGGCACTCAGTTCACCCAGATTTTTCTCAAAAAGCTCATACTGCTGCCACAGAAAATCAGCATAAATAAACTCCACATCCGCCGGGCTTGCATATTTCTTTACGTATTCCTTTATGATTTCCATCATTTGACAAATCATATTCAAAACCCTGTCTTCATCATAATCAGGAACAGGTACACTGTATTTATACAGCAGCGGTAGTTCCAGAAAACTGCGCACGCTCTCTGAAAACTGGGGCAATACAAAGCTATCCAGTTCTCTTTTCAGCCTGCTTAGTGAAAAATCACATTTTTTATCCAAGTCCTTTTGTATGCAGCAGTCTATTAAAGCATTCAATTCCTGAACTGCCACCGGATTGATGGTAATCGCATCGACCAGCTCATAAAAGTCATCGCAGTCGGTCCCGTTACTGACCACCAGCTCTGTGGTTCGTGAGGCACTGTTTTTCATTTTGTAACAAAAGACATCCGAAAGGGCTGATTTGGGCAAATACTCAATATAGTCAAACACCAGGCCCAGCAGCAATGCTTTGGTGATGGTATATTCAATATTCAGCTGGTTCCTTTCATCCAGGTCGGGAAGCTCTGTGATGACATGCCATCTTTTGTCGATATGGGGCGTGATCACCTTGCTTTTGGACAGATCCGGATCCAAACGGTTCACCAGTTCAAAATAAGCCTGGTAATACTCTCCCATATGCCTGTTTTCGGTCTCTTCTCTGACCGGGGGTGAGAATTTGGACAGCTGATTGGCACGAATGCCATAAATGGCACTGTAAAAGATCATCATGCTTTTTGCGATATCTTCGTTATCAACACCATTTAAAAACACTTTGCCCTGCAGCTGGGTTGGCACACTTTCCCTGACACTCTTATGGAA
>JAAYJG010000396.1 GCA_012523055.1 Ruminiclostridium sp.
AGCCCCGCTACTTCCTGTTCGGCCGTCTTTTTAATAAACTCACCCTTCAGATCCCATTCATCCGGGCAATCTATCTGATGCTCTGCAAGAACATTCTGATAGGCCTGGTATCGGATGCTTCCCGAATAGGTGTTTGTTCGTCCCGCCAGGATACCGATCTCTGTGTGCCCAAGACCGATAAGGTGCTCCAGCATCTGACGGGTACCGTCGCCATCCATGGAGTTGATCACTGAAATTCTGCCGTTTTTGACCAGGTGCAGAATTTCATCGGGTGAATAGTCGATGATGGAAAGCGGGTAGCCCATTGCAGCCACATCCACCACTACGTCCAGATCTTTTTCAGTGCCAACAAGAATTCCAGCATCAATTCTTTTCTCGAAAAAAGCTTGTTTGATTTTATCATAATCGGTACTGGTATAGATGGAGTGTACAAGAACGAATTTCCCGTTGGCATTGGCAGTGTCGATGACAGCATCGATAAAGGGGGAAAAGTAGTTGTTTCTGTATACACGGTTCGCATTATCCTTCTCGGCAATGCTGACAATAAACAGGCCGATGGTATCGGTTTTTTTGCCGGCCAGAACCCTTGCATTATTGTTCGGATGATAATGATACTCCTCGATGACCTTCATAACCTTTTTGCGGGTTTCTTCCGGTACATTTCCATAGTTGTTGATCACACGGGACACCGTGCTTCTGGACACTCCTGCCAGTTTTGCAATATCTTCGCTTTTCATGGGACCCCTCTATGAACGCGCGTTTATACTTCTATTATACTCTTTTTCGCGTTAAAATCAAGGCTGATTTTTGCTTTGGACAAATAAAAACAGTGCCCCTGATGGGACACTGCTGTGGAGCGGGTGATGGGAATCGAACCCACACAGTCAGCTTGGGAAGCTGATATTCTACCACTGAATTACACCCGCATATTGGTTTGCTTGCTGTTCTTTTGTTTCCCTTTAATATCAATGCTTTACCGGCGAAACACCATATCTCTAAGGCTTTCACCCACGCCAAAGATTATACCACAGGCCAACTTTTCTGTCTATAGATAGTTTTTCGTCTGCTTTTGTACGCAAATGAAATACTAAAAAAAACGCAATATGAAGTGAATCACGGATAATCTCTCAATAGTATGTAACGCATAAAAAACCTCAGAAGCGTTTTTCACACCTCTGAGGGTTCTTTTTATGTACCTGTGCTGTTTCCGGCAGAGGTGCAGGTATGGGACTTTAGTCAAGAATAAAATTGACCATTTTTTTGACATCAAAAGTAATCGAAAGGTGGCAAACACCTGTCATTCTTCAGGGTTAACCACCTTTTTCATATTTTTTTCAAATTTACTGCGAGCAATCATGACCTGGTGCCTGCAGCCCTGGCATTCAATACGGATATCAGCACCTGTTCGCAATACCTTCCATATTTTACTGCCGCAGGGATGTGGTTTTTTCATTTCCACCAGATCCCCCAGTCTGAACTCCTTAATGATCACCAAAACACTCTCCTTGCGACCTTAACCGGTGAGTTTTTGAATTGCTGTTTTCTCATCGGGGTATACCTCAATAAAATGATCCAGCTTTGTAATTTCAAACAGCTTTACGATATCGGGAACCAGGCTGCATATCACAAGCCTGCCTCCATTATCCCTGAACTTTTTAAAGCTTTCAACAATCATTCCGATTCCGGTGCTGTTCATATAGCCAACGCCAGACATGTTCAGAATGGCTGGTTTTGAACAATTCTCCCCGATATGTCTGTCAAAGTATTCCTTGCATTGGGTCTGAGTAGAAATTTTTATCTGCCCTGTAATAGAAAAAACCGTGATACCTTTTACGTTTTTCTGAGAGAATTCCATTATTCAATCCTCCTAAAAGCACTAAAGGTATATATACCCAATAATTTTGAGCATTAACATGTACCATGATTAAATTCTATGTGAATATCCCTTCGGAGATGTTACTGTGATATAGCCAGATTGGGATTACATAGCAGTGCTTCTTAATCAAAATATGCTCAAAAACCGAAATTTAGGTGATTCTATTTTTCACACAATACGATAAAAACAAAAATCCGCTTGATTCAAGTCTTCACATTATGCGGCTAAAACAGAAATCAGGTTGTCTTAGTTCTTCAGACTATGCAGCGGCGCGGGAATCCTTCCTCCCCGGTTAATGAACGTTTCGGTTGAAAACGGGTTAACACGCATCACGGGTCCTGTACCAAACAACCCGCCAAAGTCAATCAAATCCCCTACCTTTGCACCGGGTACCGGAATGATTCTGACAGCTGTGGTTTTTTGGTTTACCATTCCTATGGCAGCTTCATCGGCAATTATCGCGGAAATTGTGGATGCCGATGTATCTCCCGGTATTACAATCATATCCAGGCCAACCGAGCAAACACAGGTCATCGCTTCCAGCTTTTCAATGGACAATGCGCCGCATTGAACTGCTTCAATCATACCCGCGTCCTCGGATACAGGTATAAAGGCACCGCTAAGGCCACCTACATAAGAGGATGCCATTACCCCACCCTTTTTCACCGCATCGTTTAGGAGTGCCAGTGCTGCTGTTGTGCCCGGCGCACCACAACGCTCCAGGCCCATCTGCTCAAGGATATGCGCAACACTGTCGCCAATGGCTGGCGTAGGTGCCAGTGATAAATCTACAATACCAAAGGAAACGCCCAACCTGCTCGAAGCTTCTCGTGCAACCAGCTGACCCATTCTGGTGATTTTAAACGCGGTTTTCTTAATGGTTTCGGCTACTGTGCCAAAATCTGCTCCATTGAGCTTTTTCAAAGCCGCAGCGACAACCCCGGGGCCGCTAACCCCAACATTGATCACACATTCCGGTTCCCCAATGCCATGGAAAGCACCCGCCATAAAGGGGTTGTCCTCTACCGCATTTGCGAACACAACCAACTTTGCACAACCGAAGGCGTTGTTGTTGGCGGTTTTCTGCGCCGTTTCCAGAATGATTTCACCCATCTGCCGGACAGCATCCATATTGATGCCCGCGCGTGTTGTGGCGACATTCACCGATGAACATACCCTGTCGGTTGTTGAAAGTGCTTCGGGAATGGATTGAATAAAAGCCTTGTCCCCATTCGTATAGCCCTTGTGAACAAGTGCTGAAAACCCTCCGATTATATTAACACCTGTTTCCTGCGCAGCTCGATCCATGGCGCGGGCGAATTTCACATAATTAGCATTCATGCTGCTCTCTGCGATAATCGAAATGGGGGTTACCGATATTCTTTTATTGATAATGGGAATGCCATATTCCTTCTCGATATCGTCGCCCGTTTTCACCAGGTCTTTGGCATACCGGGTGATCTTGTCATAGATCCTTGTGCAGGCCCTGTCCGTGTCTTCACTGCAGCAGTCGCGCAACGAAATACCCATGGTAATGGTACGGATATCCAGTTTTTCATTTTGGATCATACGAATAGTTTCCAGAATCTCATTTTGGTTTATCATAACCTTCCTCCAGCTTCTATATTCTGTGCATGCTCTGGAAGATTTCTTCCCGCTGAATCCGAATATCCACACCAAGTTCCTGTCCCTTTTGCATCAACAGGTCTTTCAGTTCTGAGAAGTCCATGTTCATTTTTTCCAGATCAGTAAGCATGATCATGGTGAACAAATCCTGCATAGTGGTTTGTGATATGTCGAGGATGTTCACATTGGCCTTTAGGAGCACCGCGCTGATCCCTGCGATCAGACCCACTTTATCATATCCGATAACTGTAATGACTGCCCTCATTTTCCCTCTCTCCGTTCTGTTGGTTATTTATCATATCCCCTAAGCTCCCGCCTCTATAGCACATTTTGCCCATTGGGGCAGGGAGATGAACTGTTTCTGTGTCAGTGTTCTGGCGCTAATTCGTGTAAGCTCTCATCGAATACTGACACTTAGGCCAGGCAGAGCCACCGACGGCTTGTTCTGCTTGGTTACACATTCATAAATAGATGAAATCTTTGAAAACTGGTTTTCAGTTTATCACCATTTTTCACAGAATTCAACTACCTGAACGGGGGGCTCCCTCAGCTTTCATCCAGTGAATAAACTGCCTGGCGGTTCTTGGTGACATGCCATTATAGGCCATCTCCCACTGCATCGCCTTTTGCTCCAGAATGGCCGGGTCTGTTTGCAGGTTCTCCTCTTCGGCCATTTTATGGATGATCTGAAGATATTCTTTTTTCAGCGGCGAAGAAAATACAATGGTAATCCCAAAACGATCCGATAAGGACAGCTTTTCCTGAATGCCGTCCCTTGCCCGTATTTCTTCCTCCGGATTGTCGGAAATAATACCCCTCCGCTCGGCAAAGCTCTCTTTTACAAGGTGGCGCCGGTTGGATGTGGCATATAACAGAATATTGCCGGGCTTATACTCCAGGCCACCCTCAAGAACCGCCTTTAAAGCGGTAAATTTCTCTTCGTTGTTTTCAAAGGACAGATCATCAATAAAAAGGATAAAGCTCAACCCTCTGCCGCATAACTCCGCTGTAATCATCGGAATCTGCTCCAGATGCTTCTTCGGGATCTCGATCAGCCTTAACCCTTCATTTGAAAACTCGTTGGCCAGTGCTTTCACCAACGAGGATTTTCCTGTTCCACGATCACCGTAAAACAGGATGTTATTGGCGGCTTTGCCCGAAAGGAACAGCTTTGTGTTTTTAACCGCCAGTTCCTTCTGGCTGTCCAGCAAATACAGTTTGTCCAAAGTAACCGGGTCGGGGTTGATCACGGGTTTCACAGATGACCCGTCCCAGATGAAAAAAGAATGAGCAGATAGCAGGCCCGCTCCGTTTTTCTGATGCCAAATAATTCTAGCGGCCATTCCTTCATCCCCTGCGGAGATGGGCTGCTGTACTTGTGCCTTGATTCTGGTTTCAGGCTCTTGTTTGTCGTTGGCAGAGTCGGGTAGCTGTAGTGTAATTCTGGCGTTTTGCTCTGATTCATCCACTACAGGGGTGGGCTGTGGGTTCCAATCGGGAAGTGCATCGATCAGACGATATACTTCGAGGTTGCCCCGCATCTTTTCCTTCATCTTCTTTTTCAGTTCTGCACATTGCATGGATGCGAGTTTTTCCAGTATCTTCAGGTCAGAAGCCGCCTGGCGGGTCAGAGGGCTTTCCAGGGTTGCTTCATGTCTTTCACATGCAAGCGTGAAAGTGTTTTCATCGAGGCGAACAAGGTTTTGAACGTGCTGATAAAAGGATGTGATATTCTTCTGAAAAAGCCCGGCACTGATTATACTCCAGGCTGTGATGATACTTTCCATATCGGAATTGTCATCCTGTAGCAGCCTTAACAATGAAACAAGCCCCGCAACGGACTTATCCTTCAATAATTTCCGATACAAGCAGATACCCGCCAGTTCCAGCACTAAAAGATCGTTCAACACCGCCATCCTCCATACTTCCGTGCCAACTCCTTCGGGCAGGCCCCGAATTGAATTAATTATAACACCGGAAGCGATTGTTTACAATCGCAACACACCCGGGGGAGACCGTTCGGCAGAGCCGAGCCGGCTCCGATTGCATGGGCGAGCAGTGCAGCGAAGCGGATCTTTGTATTTGACTTTACTTCTTTGTTGCGATAGATTGAATAATACTTGTACTATCATTTCAGTGAGGGAAGATATGAAAACAAATTCACTAGAGAAAAATTTAACAGAAGGCAGTGTTGCGAAAAACCTAATCCTGTTCGCCTTGCCTTTCATGCTTTCAAACTTGATACAGACACTTTA
>JAAYJG010000397.1 GCA_012523055.1 Ruminiclostridium sp.
CTTTACAGGCAAATATTATCATAATTCGCTTGAATTATTCTAATTTCCCATGCTTTATTTCCAAAATATATTTAGTCCTTTGCTTTAAAAAAAGAGACAAATCCGATATAATCATTATTGAGGTAGAGTTATTCCGATAACATAAAGCAGGTTTTCTTTTTTTTATTCATCAATTAACCTGTATTGAATGAGAGGAAAAATATATGAGCATATTTCAGCAGCTTATAAACAGAAACAAAGCTTTGGCAGTAGTAGGCCTTGGTTATGTCGGCATGCCGCTGGCGGTAGAGTTTGCGAAAAAGATAAAGGTCATTGGTTTTGACAGGAATGCCCGTAAAATCGAGAGCTACCTCAACGGCTTTGATGTCACCGGTGAAGTTGGCGACGAAGCTTTGAAAAGTTCATCCATTCTTTTTACCTGCGATGAGAAATCTCTGGACAATGCTTCCTTCTATATTATAGCTGTTCCTACGCCCATAGCCGAAGACAAAACACCGGATCTAAGCCCGCTGATCGGGGCAAGCACCGATATCGGAAAGCATTTGAAAAAGGGAGATATTGTGGTATATGAATCCACCGTATATCCCGGCGTTACCGAAGAAATATGTGTTCCTGTCCTTGAAAAACAATCAGGCTTAACCTGTGGGGTAGATTTTAAGGTTGGATACTCCCCTGAAAGGATTAATCCCGGTGACAGGGTTCACACGGTTACAAAGGTTCTAAAAATCGTTGCCGGTATGGATGAAGAATCTTTGGAAGAGATTGCAAAGGTTTACGGCATTATAGTAGAAGCAGGCATTTATAAGGCAGAGAGCATTAAGGTAGCTGAAGCTGCCAAGGTCATTGAAAACACGCAACGAGATATCAACATTGCTTTTATGAATGAATTATCCATAATCTTCAATAAAATGAATATCAATACCCGCTCTGTTCTGGCCGCAGCCGGTACAAAATGGAACTTCCTGAACTTTACACCGGGCCTTGTGGGTGGCCACTGCATTGGAGTGGATCCATATTATCTGGCCTATAAGGCACAGCAGATGGGTTACCATCCGGAGGTCATTCTGGCCGGCAGAAGAATAAACGACACTATGGGCAAGTATGTTGCTGAAAATACGGTAAAACTGCTGATAAAGGCAGACAAGCAGATTAAGGGAGCAAGAGTTTTAATGATGGGCCTCACCTTTAAGGAAGATGTCCCTGATGCCAGAAACAGTAAAGTGGTTGATATTATCCGAGAGCTTCAGGAATATGGGATAGAGGTTCTGGTTTCAGATCCGGTTGCTGAAAAGGAAGATGTTCTGCGCGAGTACGGCATAAAGCTCAGTGATTTTGATGCTGTTGACAATGTTGATGCAATCGTACTGGCTGTCGGCCATAAGGAGTACAAGGCTATTCCTTTGGACAAGCTGCAGGAGAAATTTTCCGAAGGGAAGAAAGTATTATTGGATGTGAAGGGAATATATTCTCCTCACAAAGCCAGGGAATCCGGATACATGTACTGGAGCCTGTAAATACTTATAACAACGAGGTCATCCTGAGTGTAACGAAGGCTCTTATCAGAAGTAATGCAAAGATCCTTTACTTCATTCCGGATGGCATGCAAAGCCTCCTTACCTCTTATTAGTAGCCTGAAAACGGCATTAGTTTCAGTCGTAAAAGTATTCAATTAGCCAAGCCTGTGCGTAAACCATTCTTCTGCTGGTTGAGAAATCACCGGCAAGGAAATTTGCCGCAAAGCAAGGCCATTATGTATAATTAATATCAGAAAGGGGATATGGATATGTTGAAAGAATTCAAGGCGTTTGCACTGAAGGGAAATGTGCTGGATCTTGCAGTTGGTGTCATCATTGGCGGAGCTTTTGGGAAAATTGTATCGTCTTTGGTCAATGACATCATTATGCCGCTACTGGGTATTATTTTAGGCCAGGTGAACTTTAAGGATCTGAAATGGGTTATACGCCCGGGTGTTGAGGGTGGCGCGGCAGAGCTGGCTGTTCTGTATGGGGCCTTTATACAGAACATCATCGACTTTCTGATTATCTCAATATCCATATTCTTCTTTATTAAGCTGTTGACCTCCTTCAAGAAAAAGGAAGAACCAAAACCCGTAGAACCGCCGAAGCCATCGAATGAAGAAGTACTGCTGACAGAGATCCGCGATTTGTTAAAAGAAAAATAATTCGGTATGAACAATTTTAGTGAAGAGGCCAGGATGGATAACCATTCTGGCTGCTCGTTTTAACTGTAGCATTCTTACAACCGATACTACCCCTAAAACGGAAGCATGGAAGGTATTTTAATCATTATGAACAGGGATTCAGCATGGTATGCGATTTTCGTCAAAACAGGAGAAGAGAATCTGGTCAAGGAACGCCTGGACTATCGGTTTGCAGGAAGC
>JAAYJG010000398.1 GCA_012523055.1 Ruminiclostridium sp.
AGCTTCTTCTCAATTTCCACCTTCTGTTTCAAGTCCTGTACAGAGTTTCTGATGTTGGCACTCATAATGCTGAAGGAATCGGCCAAAACACCTATCTCATCCTTTGAGTGGATCGTTATGGGCTGTACATCCAAATCACCCTGTGCCATGCTCATGGAGGCCTGAGCCAGCTTTTTGATCGGGTTGACCAGCTTGTTGGTCAACAACAGCCCTATCAACATCGTGAATACAAACATAGCAGCGATGGTGATGAGGGAGACCTTGCGCATGAACTCCGATTCCTTCACAATCTGGTTGTAAAGCTTTCTCCCCTCACTAAGGCTTAGGTTTAGAAGCGATTGAATATATCCGGCGGTATATTTTTGAATATCGCTTCCCTCGTAGAAATAGACATAATAGTCTTCTATGCCTTTCTCTCTATCCAATATGGCCTTTTCGAAATAATTGAAATACATGGCGGTGGAATTGGCAATGGCCTTGATGTTGAAATAGATTTCGAGGGAGTCAAACTCGTGATATAAGGGATCGATCATCCCCAGGATTTCATCCCTCGTCATTTCATAACGAACCTTTTCTTCGGGTTCCAGGGTTTTCAGAAAGGTATCAACAGCATCCAAATTGTCATCCACAAGCAACTGCATGCGGTTTATCGCATAATGATTGTTCATCGTTATATTGAACTGGTCGGTGATTGCATAGTTGTTGTTGTTCAGATACAGGTTGAACACGGATACCAGTGCCAGCACGCAAAAAAAGGAAGCCAGTAATTTGATACGTATAGATAGATGCTTCCACATTTCGCTAATTCGTTTAAACAACATTGAACTGCTCCTTCATCGTACGGACCAAGGGGACAGGTCCCTTGGCAAATGGGACAAAGGGGACAGGTCCCTTGGTAAATGCATGAAACCGCTGCTTCGTATAAGCTTCGCCCCGTATCTGGTTACGGACAACACTGTAAAACCTTCCTTTTCATCATAACACTCGGAGAAACCGCTGTCTATTTGTATCTTTGATGAAATTACAGGAAATCCTCCCGGATTGGCGTGAATACATCCAGAATAACAGAGTCCTCAAGGGCAACGACACCATGAGGTACGCCAAGACCCGCAAAAAAGCTGTCCCCGGCAGTTACGGTTTTTGTTTCGGCCCCAACAACAACTTCAAAGCTTCCTTTTACAATGTAGCTGACCTGTTCATGCCCTTCGTGAGCATGCACCTCGCCTACTCCGCCCTTTTTAAACGTCACTTCCGCCATCATCAGTGATCCGCCTGTGCCCAGTATCTTTCTGCTTAATTTTTCCTCAAGCTGTGTTGGCGCGATGCTTTTACTGCTGATAATCATAAACTCGTCCCCCTTTACTTTCACTCAACTTTCCAGGTCCCAAAAATAAGAGCTTTTCCCAATTCAAAACCCTCACTGGATTCATGTAGTGACGTTTATTATATAAAAAGAGGTACGGTTTTTCAAGCCATATTCCTGTAAGTAATTCAAGGTAAACTGGTATCATCCAAGTCGTCCGAGAGATACTATATGGTTAAGCTTTTCGTTGTTCCATACACTCAAGCTCAATTTAAGAGAATCAAGGCAGGAAGCAAATCAGTTAAGCTTTTCGTTCTTCCATCCACTCCCTTTAAAACGTGAAAAGACACCAAAGCCAACCTGCTGTGAAGCATTGAAAAATACGGAGCTTTCATTATCTTTTCCCAACTTGAAAAAAGTTCAAAAAGCCACGATATTTCATGACTGAATACGATTTGAACTACCTTTTATTCAAAACAGACCATGCAAGCCAAAAACGCGTTAAAAACGGTTTATTTCGTTGTTTCATTTACCATCAATTTTGCTATAATCAAAACAAAATCAAATAAAAAAAGCTGAACATTCTGGAGCGCTTTGCCACCACGGGAATCCTTCCCGCCCCTGCATCCTGCGTGATCATCACGGAGGATTTTTTATCCGGAAATTGTCCGGTGCAACCATAGGGCTGCCAGCGATGTTTCAATATATATTATGTAAAGAAATGAGGTTACTTGCCGTGAGTGAGGTTCCCAGAGGCCCTAAATACAGGGTCGGAATTACGTTTAACCTGAAACAAAAAAAGGAGAATGAACTTGAGGATGAACAAGCAGAGTACGACAGTATTCATACCATTGAAGCTATCGGAAACGCTTTAAGGAACACCGAATGTGAGGCCGTTTTCCTGGAAGCAGGGGAAGACCTGCCGCAGAAGCTGAAAGAGAACCACCTGGATATTGTTTTCAACGTCGCGGAGGGAAAAGGAGGAAGAGGCCGGGAAGCACAGGTTCCTGCCATTTTAAACCTATATTCCATACCATTCACCGGGTCAGACGAGACCACCTTATGTATAGCACTGGACAAGGGGCTTGCGAAGA
>JAAYJG010000399.1 GCA_012523055.1 Ruminiclostridium sp.
AGTTGTGAACTTCCTGGGAGACAGGGATGTGGAGGCATCGCCGGGTATGGTTTTCGCATGGTTCGTTTGGCAGTTTCTCTTTCTTTTCGCCGTCTGTTTACGGTGTACGTACTCCGGTGATCTTGCATAGACCGGAGATATTAGCGGGATAATAGCATATGGCTCCAGAAACAGAAGGTAGGTACCTCGAAGTATTCTAGAGCCTTTAAGGCAACTATTTGTTATTTGTGTTGATCAAGCGTGGTCTTTTGAAAAAATATTCTCTGAGAGGCTTTTGACTGACCAAATTGTTATATTACTCCTCTCTTAAATCCACTGTATGGATTCTACCCTAGCCAAACTCGCAGCTTTTGCGATTACTCTTTTGGGATCGGTTGTTGCATACAAGCAGCTCAATTTACCGGGATGGGAAACATCGGCTAGTATTGGCGGGATTATACTATACATCGTAATTGCTTTTTTAATTGGGCAAGTCTTCAAGACAGATATTTTAGATGCTTTTTGGACATCGTTGCTTATCACTGGCATTGTGATGCTTTTTTTCCATCCAGGTTTTGGGTTTGTAATGATTATAATATTTTTCCTGATTTTACTAATCCCAGTGGAAAAATAGGTAGTCCCAAGGCTGACAGATGCATAGTCCTGAAATTCATCAATCCCACGGATAGGAAGGGATTAACTGTATTATAGCCACATAATTACACAACATACTTATCACGTGACCACATCTGGAATTTGTGAGCGAACAAACGGAACTAAAAAATAAATGAACACTAGATAATTGAGATAACTGTAAATTCCTTGGAGAATCAGGCAGAATACATGTATTGATAATGGGTGGGGGAAACAGGTAAAATCATCATACTGGGGTTCCGTTACCAAAGATCCAATCCATAGAATTGAGCGTACTTTGACAGACAGTTGCAGGAAGCAAAGCATGACTGAGATCACTGAGATAAACAGAATCTATCAAATGGATTGTTTAGCAGGGCTAAAGAAGATGGGAGATAACTCTGTGGATGTTATTGTGACATCACCGCCATACAATATCGGCATTCAGTACAATACTTACGAAGATAAGAAATCTGAGCAGGAGTACCTCAAATGGTTGCACGACATTGCAACCGAGTGCAAACGTGTAATGAAAGGTGATGGCTCCTTTTTCCTAAACATTGGGGGTACACTTAAGAATCCTTGGATCCCGATGAAAGTAGCTCTTGCACTCGAAGATCAATTTATCCTCCAAAATATGATTCACTGGATAAAATCTATTGCTATACCCGGTGAACAGGTTAAAAAATACGCAAAGTTGGATAAAGACATTGCTGTTGGTCATTATAAGCCAGTCAACAGCCAGAGATTCCATCACGACTGCCACGAATTTATTTTCCACTTCACTAAAACAGGTGATGTAAAACTCAATAAAATCGCAATTGGTGTTCCATATCAGGATAAAAGTAACATCAAGAGGTGGAAATGCACAAATGGTTCGGACAAGCGAGACAGAGGTAACACATGGTTCATTCCATATGAAACAATCCAAGATTCACGGCCACACCCGGCAGTGTTTCCGATAAAGTTACCTGAAATGTGCATTTTAGATCATGGTATGGAACGAGTAAACCTCGTTTTAGACCCGTTCATGGGTATAGGGACAACTGCGGTTGCATGTGTCAGACTCGGTGTAAATTATATTGGATTTGAAATGGATCCAAAATATATTGAAGTAGCAAATGAGCGCATTGCAGAGGAGTTGAACAAAAAACATTTGGCAGATATAAAAGACAACACTTTTACTTTTGGGACGTGAAGGATCGATTAGATCTATCATGGCGGATATTATCAGATTGATCGACGAAGTATCCCAAATAAGCGGCAATATTTCTTTTCCTGAACTTGTAAAAGCGACAACAGATCATGAAGTCTATAAGTTACAAGTTGAAGACAGAGAAGATGATAAAGTCCTGTATAGCGAAATTCTAAAAGCTGCGAATAATTTCATTGGTTACGTCAATAGAACACGACAGCGATTTCAAGGCGACAGAATCAATGATGTTGGAAAGAGAATTGAAGAGGTTTTCGTTGAAGAACTAAAGAAGAGTGAGTTAAGGCCACTGCTTCTTTCTTCCTCCGGTTACCCGGATATGAAGATCATCGATCAGTATGATCGGGTGACTTACCTAGAATCTAAAGCGGTCAGCAAAAATTGGGACAGCACGTTCAGATCGTTTTACTATACAGATGGGAAAAAGATCGATGCAGATGCGAGGCACCTGCTGATAGCATGGGACATTGTCGAAGAAAGTCCAAAGTACTGGCTTGTTAGGGGATTCAAACTTTGTGATCTGTATAACTTAGGAATGAACCTTAAATTAGAGTTTAACTCCAGTAACCGGGCGCTCTACAGTCCCGACTTGCTTCTGAAAAGTTAGTCTGTGAACAGATGAGATTGCCCAAAATGTAACCACCAATATAACTCACATGTCCATGACCCTCCGCGAGAATATCCCAGCAAAAAAGGAGGTCGACGGGCTATAATAACTACAGATTCGTTATAGCAACGGATAGCATAGCGCTGATCGATGCCTGCGAAAACCTCTTTATTCCATTCAAATATTGGCAAGGTATGTTCGTTTTTTTGGTGAGGTGATCCTATAATTAGAATGTCCCCTGGATGAAATCGGGAGCCATGGTATTCCGGGAAATTGACGATGATCTCTGGGAGATTGTTCAGAAATACCTCCCGCCAACAAAGCCGCACATCGGTCGACCCGGTGTGACCCCCGCAGACTGATCAACGGCATCCTGTACGTTCTGACCACCGGAGGCTCCTGGCTCGATGTTCCAGCGAACTACGGCACCAAATCAACGGTTCACCGACACCACCTCGAACTTTGCGAGAAAGGCGTGTAT
>JAAYJG010000050.1 GCA_012523055.1 Ruminiclostridium sp.
CATTTCTGTTTCTCCATGTGCAAGGATTTTCTGACAAAATCGTAGTTTTCCTTTCACTATTATAACACAAAAATGCCTTAGAACATAGTGTTTACAATACTTTGACCGTTTTTCAGTAGACCCTAAGTATAGCCGTAGGGTATGCCGTTAAAACAGAAGTCATGCAAAAAATTGAAGATATTTTTCATGACTCAGATTTGAAAATGTATCAAAACAAGCAGGAGTGCAGACAGCAGGTAAAGAACAGAACCATCGGTGATTTTCTGCAAAACAACTACTCGAAGCTTGATGAGGAGAAAGAGCATGACACCCAGGTGAGCCTTCTCGCGTCAGCTTTATATGAACACCTTGGGAAAACGCAGGCGGAGGTTGGTGCTTTTCGAAAAGCCGTTGAGGTTCATGATATTGGTAAGATCACCATACCCGGTGAAGTCATCAATAAAACGGAGGAACTGACCGCGGAGGACTGGGAAAAGATAAAGCGTCACTCGCAGGCGGGTTATCAGATCATCAAGGTTTTGAAGGAACATGAAACATATGCGGATGCGATTTTATTCCATCATGAACGAGTAGGCGGGAAAGGCTACCCTGAAGGGTTGGTAGGGGACGCGATTCCACTGGAATCAAGAGTCATTGCAATAGCGGATGCCTATGAGGCCATGACAGCCGGACGCATTTACAAGAAAGCTATGAGCAGGGAAGAGGCCATTACTGAGTTAAGGAACAACGCCGGAACCCAGTTTGACGCATCCCTGGTAGAGATCTTCATCGATAAGGTTTTGCCTGGGATTGCGGAGGGATAACAGGGGACAACAGGGAGGGACAACAGGGACAGGTTCCTTGTCCCACTTTGGCCTTACTCCGACTTTTACCGGGGGACAACAGGGACAGGTTCCTTGTCCCACTTTGGCCTTACTCCGACTTTTACCGGGGGACAACAGGGACAGGTTCCTTGTCCCACTTTGGCCTTATTCCGACTTTTGCCGGTAAGCAGACGGAGAAAATCCAGTTTTTTCTTTAAACACTCGCGCAGTATAGCCATTATATTGAATATTACAGGCGGCAAAGGCCTGCGCGATGGAAAGGTTGGTATCTTTCAGTTTTTCTTTCAACCTTCTGATTTTATAATTGACATAATACTCATGAGGCGTTACACCGGTATGCTTATTGAACAGCTTTGTAAAATGAGCTTTACTGAGGCAGGCTGCTTTCGCTATTTCGCCTAAGTTAAAAGGTTCCTGCCAATGGGTTTCTATGTATTCTTTGGCCAGAGCGATTTCTTCTTTCCCCCGGTATACTTCCCTAAAGATAAAAATAGCAACAAAGTATTCTATCTCACCATCCTCCCCGACCAAAGGGAAACAGGTAATGTCCGAAATGATGGTTTGTATATCTCTATCCTGTTTGACATCATGATATCGGACTAAATCCTTATAAGGGGCATTAAAACCTGTAAGATATACAGTTTCGCCCGTCAATACCCGTTTGAGTTGATCCATGACGCCATTGTCTTGTACAATGGGGTCATCAAAGCAGTTATATTTATCAATGTGAGACTCCACGCTTTTTATGCCTATCATCTCCAGCGTAGCTTTATTCATTATCCTTGCCGTCCCATCAACGGAAAAAACCTGGATCGGGTATGGAAAGCATTCGATCACCTTGCTAAACAGATCTCGTTCCGACAAAATGCACTGGAAGGACTGTGCCAGGCTGCTTGGTACATCACCTACCTGATCTTTCATTGATTACGACACCTCTTTGTTCGTCGATTCAAAATGAATCCTGCTGTAATTTTTTGCGTCTGTAGAAAGAACCTCTGTATGATGTTTATTATATTACAAATGAAGGAAATTTTCAATTAAAGGGGACAGAGAGCAAGGCCCAGGAACCTCGGGACAGAGGGCGGGGCCCAGGTACCTCTGTCCCTTTCATGAACCTCGTTTTTTTACAAACTGCGTGGGAGATGACAGGGTGTACTTTTTGAAAACGCTGCAGAAGTGTTTGTAATCCGTGAAACCGGTCATGTCTGATATTTCATACACCCGGTACTTCCCGGTATTCATCAACTGAATGGCTTTTTGCACCCGATAGCCGTTCAGATAGTCCAAAAAGGTGTGTTGAAGCATATCTCTGAACTTGCGGCTTAAATAGCTGGAACTGATACCTAACTTCTCCGAGATGGATTCAATGCTGATTTTTTCCTGCCAGTTTTCCCGGATTTCTTCAAGTGCTGTCGCAACATAAAAGTTGTCGGTTTGCTCCAATTGCAGGTTAATGTCAAAACTACTCAGGGGTGTTTTGTTGCTTTCCATCATCAATGCTGTTCCTCTGTCCCTTTTGATATCATCATGAACAGACTGCATCAATTCGAGAATTCTTTGCTCATCCACCGGTTTCAGAAGGTAGGCATATGCTCGTAAATCAATTGCCTTTTTCGCATACTCAAATTCAGTATAGCTTGTAAGCAGAATAGTCTTGAAGGAAGCATGATGCAAGGCTTTGTCCACCATTTCAAGGCCATCCATTACCGGCATCTTAATGTCGGTAATCACAACATCCGGTGTAAACGCAAGGATTTTTTCCAGACCATCCTGTCCGTTATCGGCATCCGCAACAACTACGCAATCCATGCTCAGCCAGTCAATAGTATGTACCAGACCCTTCCGGATAAAGCTCTCATCTTCCACAATCACTATTTTCAGCATAAGAACCTCCAATCAAGCGAGACAACGGGGACGGGACAGAGGGCGGGGCCCAGGCTCCTTGTCCCGGCTAGCTGGGACGAGGAACCTGGGCCCCGCCCTTTGTCCCGCGCCCGTTGTCCTTCCCTAACCCGAATACCTTACCGGCATTGTTACCTGCAAGCGGGTTCCCGTGCCCTCTGTACTCCCGATTTCTATACCATATTCTTCGCCGTACCTCAGTTGAACCCTTCGATGAATGTTATAAAGCCCGGAATGGTTGGTCTTATTTGAGGAATGCACCAGCAACTGCTGAATCTCATCCAGGGTTTCCCGGCTCATCCCGGCACCGTCGTCCTCACATGTTAAAAACAGTTTGCCCTGTTCGATATGACCCGAAATTTTTACGGTTAAACAGCTTTTGCCCGCAAACCCGTGCTTGATGGAGTTCTCGATCATGGGCTGCAGAATCAGCTTTGGAATGATGCATGTCTCCAACTGCTGCGGAATATTCATTTCGTACTGAAAACTCTGCCCAAACCGGTACTTCAGGATGCTGAGATAGTTTTCCGTATAACAGATATCTTCCTTCAGCGCAACTTCTTCGCCCATATTCGCAATACTGTAATGCAAAAGGGTGGACAGGTTGAAAACCATCCTTTCTGCTGACTTCGGATCCATCTTGCACATGAACCGGATGTTTTCCAGTGTATTGTAGAGAAAATGGGGGTTGAACTGGGAGGTCAGCTGCTTGCACTGTGCTGCCGCAACCAGGTCAGCCATTTCCCGGTTTGTTTCAATCTGTTGCTTCAGGCTGTCCAGCATCAGGTTCCAGGATTCACTCACTGCTGCAAATTCATCATTCCCGGTGATTTTAACATAGGTGTTCAGATCCCCCGCACGGATCCGCTCGAAAGCATCCAGGATGACATAGAGATCCTGCGTTTTACGCGCTGCAATTCTTTTGGAACTGAATAGTACAATGAAGATCAGCAAGGTAAAAACAAAAAGAAGGATGAATAAAATATACCGAAAGATCGTATTCTGGCCTTCAATGGCCGAAATGGAGTGGACGATGAGCCGATCATCGAAAATCGGTGTTGAGGTGACATATACCTTGGTGTGATTGCTGTTGACATAGGTGTAGGGTGGCTCGGTATTCAAATCAAACCGGTTCAGTGTGTTCATAAACTGATAATTGTTGGTTACGTACACCCACCCATAGGAATCTGTGATCACAGTGTTGGAGGACAGACCGGCAATGCTTACCTGAAACTGCAGGTTATCCATCACAAAAAGAACATACCCTTGAATTTCGTTTCCCGTTGAAATGGATTTACCGATCACAAGTCGGTAATCCTTGCCTTCCTCAGAACTGATCAGCTTCAATGCCACATCTTCGGGGTTATCATTCATTAATTTAAAAACGCCCCAGTTTTTATAGTGGGTTCCGCTCATAAACTCAGGCAGTTCCTTTGTGGCAGAAATGACAGGGCTTAGTTCATGGTCCAGGACATACAAGGAAGCTCTTCTGTCCAGTGTGTTTGCGAGGCTGTAAATTTCTTCGAACACCTTCACCCGTTTGTCGGCATCCATTTCTTCCACAAAGAACTCGTGCTGAGCCGCCAGTTCTTCTGCCAGCTGCATATACGAGGCAACTGTGGTTTCCACATCAGTGATAATGGAAGCGTTATCGTCCTGGTTCATCTTCTCGGTTTGATAGGTAAGGGTGCCGCGAATAATGCCAAGGCAGACCAGCGTCAGCAGGGCTACCGGTATGATGGCATACAGTATAAGGATTCGGCGGATATCTTCTTTAAAGTAGTTATGCCTGTTCCTTTTCACACAGCTTCCCTTCCTTACTACCTGATTGCTTCAAATTCAATGAGCGCTTGCGCGAATTGTGCGCCAAAACGCGGGCGCTGAAAGCGCCTTCTACACGCAAAAATATCAATGTTTTTGTGTGTGACTTACGCGTTTTGTGTGCAACTAGTTCATAACTATCTCTGATAGTTATGAACGGTCCGCGAGCATTTTATCAAATGCCCTTCAGTAACGGGTCGAGGCTTATGGTGCGTTCCAGTTGGTACGCACCTCTAGTGGGGGATTGTACCCCAACTGAAGCAGAAATCTGTTTATCCCCCGCCTGTAGAGGCAGGGTTCTTAGGAGCATTTGATAAAACAATAACCTGATGTTTCCAGCAATAAGGCTCCGCTATTTGGTTGTGGGCACAGCGCACTTTAGATACTTACATCCTTTTTACCAGATAATCGGAAAAAGATCAACAACGAGAGTATTGTCGTCAGCGTCAGTATGGAAGCCATGGCCGCAGCGGTACCATAGCTTGCTCGGATCACCTCGGTGTAGATGGATACCGACATGGTTCGCGTTTCTCCGGTGTATAGAATGACCGATGCGCTTAGTTCATTGATAATTGTAATCCAGCTTAAAATTGCCCCGGAGAAAACACCGGGCAGCATCAACTGCGAGGTTACCTTAAAAAATGCTTTGGGTGCTGAATCTCCCAGGCTGACTGCCGCTTCCTCCAGGCTGGGGCTGATCTGATACAGGATAGCCGAGCTGGAACGCAGGGTATAGGGCAACCGCCGAATAACAAATGCAATGATAATGATGGCCGCCATGCCGCTTAACAAAAACGGCCTTTTGTTAAAAGTGAGTAAAAGTGTAATCCCCAGTACAGAGCCCGGAATGATATATGGAAATATGGTTAGCGAGTCGATCACATTCGTCAGCCACGTTCTTTTCCGGGTTGTAATATATGCGATGAACAGCGCGAGCAGAACGATGACAGCAATGGCGATCAACCCGAAAAGATAGGTGTTCGTGATAGTTTTCCCAAGGCTTGAGAAAATTTTCCGGTAGCTCTCCAGGGAAAAGCCCTGTGTAAAGATGGCACCCTTAGTGGCCTTGAACGAGGTGAAGATGACAGTGATCTGTGGAATGATGGCCAGAAAGGTGACAAAGTAGATCAGAATGTGCATCAAAACATTTTTTGCACCCTTCAGTTCCTTTGAGCGAATGGGGTGCAGCGAGCTCATCGTAAAGGATTTTTTATTGACAATGGTTTTCTGCGCCCAAAACATCAGCCCGGTAATGATGACCATGATCACGGCCAAAGCCGCGGCGAAATTCGCCTGTCCACCGGTTTCACTGATAAATTCGCTGTAGATCAAAACCGGCATGACGGTATACCCCTCGCCAATGAGCATGGGTGTTCCAAAGTCGGCCAGCGCGTTCATGAAAACCAGCAGGGAGCCTGCCAGAATGGTCGGGGTGATCAGGGGGAAAATCACTGTAAATACTTTTTTTGTTCCGCTGCAGCCAAGGCTTTCAGCAGCCTCGAGCAGGGAGGAATCCACCTTCTGCAGTGCTCCTTTCGTATACAGGTAAATGAAGGGGTAAAGCTTTAGCGCCAGTACCAGCAAGATGCCGCCAAAACCATAAATGGACGGCATTTTGATGCTGAACAGGCTCTCCATGAGTTTGGTGATGATACCGCTTCGCCCGCCGAGCAGGATCCACGAGTATGCCCCGATGAACGGCGGTGAAAGCATGGAGATGATGATTAAAACATTGATAAAGCTCGTTCCCTTCGTTTTGTAAACAGTTGTGATGTATGCAAGAGGAGCACCGACCGCAACCGCCAGCAGCGTTGTGCAGGTGGTTACCAAAAAGCTGTGCCCTAACGCTCGCAGATAATATTTTTTTGTAAAAAATCGAATAAAGTTATTTAGTGTAAACTGCTGCGTGTCCGGATCGCGGAAACCGCCTGCAAACAATGAGAACAGGGGATAGGCGAGGAAGAACGCAAACACAATGAAAACAGCAATGGTTACAACTGTCCAGAAATCCAACCTGAAACGGGTGCTCTTACCCATGACTCATCACATCCTTCAGTAAACTGCAATGATCCTTTTGCGAAAAAATGTTCAGCTTTTGCACATTGGGTTTCAAAAAGGTAGTGTCACCAACCGCAAGCAAACGGGTAGTCTGCCCGGAGTCCTGGGAGAACTCGATAAAGGGGGTATCACTGAAAAGGTTCTCTGAAACCTTTACCTGATAATTGATGTACTTGCCAAGAAATACGCGGTTTGTAACGGTTCCCCGGAACCCCTCATCCTGAAGTGAGAACTCTTCGGGCCTTACAGAAACAATTACCTGGCTGTTTTTATCAACATTTTCACGAAGGTTCGAAACAAACAGTTCATACCCTCCGTCAAAACGCACGCTTATGCCTTCACTGCTTTGCGCCAGAGAACCCAATATAAGGTTGGAGTGACCAATGAAGGTAGACACGAAGATGTTCTCAGGCCGGGTGTAGATGTGTTCGGGTTCCCCGACTTGTTGAATCACACCATCTTTCATCACGGCGATCCTGTCGGAGATAGCCAATGCTTCTTCCTGGTCGTGGGTGACATAAACAGTTGTTATCCCAACCTGCTTTTGGATATCCCTGATGGCGCCGCGCATTTCTATGCGAAGCTTGGCATCCAGGTTTGACAGTGGTTCGTCCATTAACAGCACATTTGGATGGATCACAATAGCCCTGGCCAGCGCCACTCGCTGCTGTTGGCCGCCGGATAGCCTGTCTGGAAGCCTGTCCTGGTAATCCTGGATTTTGACGATGTCGAGAATATGGTCTACCCGATCCTTAATCTCCGCAGGCTTCATCTTCCGGATTTTCAAGCCATATTCAACGTTCTGCCTTACGGTCAGGTGAGGAAATATGGCATAGTTCTGAAACACCATACCGATGTTTCTTTTGTGGGCGGGGATGTCATTGATGACGGTATCGTCAAAGGCGATGCGGCCTGCCTCAATAGTGTTAAAACCTGCTATCATGCGCAGCAATGTGGTTTTTCCGCAGCCGGACGGCCCGAGCAGTGTGAAGAATTCTCTATTTCGGATATCCAGGGACAAATCCGGAATGATGGTTGCATCCCCAAACCTTTTCACCACATGGTTTATACTGATAGAATTGCTCATGCCAAAACTCTCCTTTAGAAGTGATCCAATAAACAAACCCACAAAAAACTTGTGGGTTGTTCATTGTTTGGGGCTGGTGAGGAGTTACTGATTCGTGAAAATTTCAAGGAACTTGTCAATCCATTCCTGCTTCTTTGAGACCACAACCTCTTCTTCATCAAAGATAATATTCATATCTTCCTTGGCCATCATATAGTCGGGCGCGGGGACATCCTTGCGCACAGAGCGCCTGTTCAGCTGCTGCACGATGATCGTCTGAGCTTCCTTCGAGGTGACAAAGTCGATAAAACCTTTTGCGTTTTCCATGTTCTTTGCATTCTTAATGATGTACACGCCATCTGGCTTGGAGATAACGCCTTCTTCCATATAAACCAGTTTTACAGGGGCCCCATCGGCCACATATTTCGCGCCGCCTTCTTCAAAGGTCAGGCCAACCACATATTCTCCGTCGGCAACACCCTTATACACGGCGGATGAACCACTGAGCAACTTGCCATCCAGGTTTGCGCAGAATTTCTCTACATAATCCCATCCGGCATCCGGATCACCTTTACCCATGGCATACAATATATTGATCAGGTGCTCGTAGGAGGAAGAGGACTTTGAAGGATCACAGTGAGCAATTTTTCCTTTCAGTGCCGGATTCAGCAAATCTTCATAACCGTTTACTTCAATATCGCCAATTAGGTCCGTGTTGACCATGATTACGCTGGGGATATCGGTAAACCGGGTTAGGGGGCCTTCGGTATTCTTCATGGTGTCCTGAACAAATTCTTCATTTGCAGACTGATAATTTTCAAACAGATCCATCTTGGGCTTCATCGTGGAAAGGGAGCCTCCCCAAAAAATGTCCCCCAGAGGGTTGTCCTGCTCTGATTCCACCCTTTTCAGCAGTTCTCCCGTACCGGCTGCGATCACTTCAACCTTAACTCCGGTTTGGGTCTCGTATTCGCTGACCAGCGGGTTGATAAATTCCAATGGGTGGGGGCAGTAGATAACAAGATTTCCGGTGGCAGTACCAGCTTTGTTCTGTGAAGTATTTTCGGCTGTACCCTGCCCGTTCCCACTGTTAGCGGCGGGGTTGCCTGTGCTGTCCCCGGTTGTTGTATTCAAGCCCGCGCACGCAGTCAATCCAATTGCAAGGCAAAATAGCAGACAAATAGAAACCAGCTTTTTCATAACGACCCTCCCAATTATTATAAACTGATTTTATCGTAAGGGATCCGAAGGAAATAAGAAACCCGAAATCCTGCAAAAATATCCTGAAAAATGAAGTGAAGGGCCAGTGGGACAGAGGTACCTGGGCCCCGACCTCTGTCCCTCTCTGGTTCGACAAAATTAGATTGAAAACTACCCAATTTGGCAGTATAATGACGATGTATCCACAAGCATTTCAAAAGGGTATTACAACGCTCACATCTATTTTAGGAGTAAACTGAAGGAGGATTTTAAGGTGATGAAAAAACGCATTTTTATCCTGACACTGGTATTATCCCTGCTACTTTGTCCTGTTGCGCTAGCGGCTGCAGGCGGTACAATTTCATTAGAAAAAGTTTTTTATGCACCAAATGAAGAAATCACTGTGACAGTAAGCGGAATAACGCAGCAAATGGTAGACGATGAAGCTTATGTATCAGTATACCAAAAAGGCGCAGAGCATAGTGAATATATGAACTGGACTTACCTTGAAGTTGGTACTGGCAAAGTGGTGTTAGAGGCTCCATCTGAACTCGGATCATATGAAATGCGCCTGTACAGCAAGGATCATGAGTATACGGATGAAGTTTTTGTCATGAGTGTTCCATTCCAGGTGGGTTTGGCAAAACAGGGAAAAATCTCATTGGAAAAGAATGCTTATCAGGCGAATCAGGATATTTCCATAACCGTGACGGGGATCACGGAGGAAATGGAAAAGTCCAAAGCCTATGTCTCCATTTACAGGAAAGGCGCGGAACATGATGAGTACGGGGGATACATATATGTAAAAGCTGGAGACAGTGTAGTAGAACTGAATGCACCGAATCTCAACGGAGAGTTCGAAGTACGTTTATACAGCATTGACCATAACTACACCGATGAGTCCTTTGTGATGAGCGTGCCGTTCACACTAAGCGGCGCAGTGCAAAGCAAGGCTTCCGAATGGGCAGGAACAACTGTTCAAAAGGCGGAAGAGCTTGGCCTTATCCCTGGTATTCTGAAAGGCGCAGACTTAACCAAGCCCATCACCCGAAAGGAATTTGCAGCAGTGTGCGTAAAGCTGTACGAGAAGCTTTCCGGCGAAACCGCAGAACCGGAAGCAACAAACCCATTTACCGACACAAAAGACGCTGAAGTGCTGAAAGCATACAAAGCAGGTATTACCTCCGGCACTGGGGCAGGCAAGTTTGATCCGGACGTCATCCTGAACCGTGAGCAAGCCGCCACCATGCTCACCCGTGTGTTCAAAAAGGTGTTTGTAGCCGGGTGGTCATTGGATAAGGACGGGAAATATACATTCAATTTTACCATGCCGCCGAAGTTTGCCGATGATGACAAGATCTCTGAATGGGCAAAGCCCTCGGTCTACTTTATGGCATCCCATAAAATTATCGCTGGTGTGGGTAATAACAAGTTTGCACCTAAGGCTACAACAGATGCAGAGAAAGCAAAAGGCTATGCCAGCGCCACACGCGAACAGGCACTGGCCATATCGCTGCGCATTACAGAAAACATGGGCGACGGCTCTGCCGCCTCGCAGATTGTACCACCAAACTGATACCCTGCAGCTAAAGAAACAATAGAATACAGAACAGGTACTCAGGAGCGGCGAATATTCTATCGCCGCTCCTTTTTCAGGGGCCAGAGTGGACCAGGGGGGACATGTACCTTGGCTCAATTGAGCCAAGGTACCTGGGCCCCGCCCTCTGGCCGCTTTGGCCGAGGATATTCGGCTAGTTGCCATAAATTTGTCACCAAAATTCGTCAAAACCATATGCTGGTATTATAAAAGCCAGTACAAAGTTTAAACGAACGGAGGTGCTTGATATATGCCTGATGGATTCTTTAGCCCATTCGGAGGTTTTGGACCAAGATTTCGTCCAAGGTTTAGACGTAGATTTATAAGGCCAATAATTTTTCCGTTTTTCTTTTTCAGGCGCAGATTTTTCCGCTAAATAGAAGAACAAGAGGGACAGCGGGTGGGGCTCAGGTTCCTTGTCCCAGCTCACTTGGACTAGGGACCTGGGTCCCACCCGTTGTCCCTCGGGGGCAAGGAACTTGGGTCCCGCCCTCTGTTCTTGTCCCTCGGGGGCAAGGAACTTGGGTCCCGCCCTCTGTTCTTGTCCCTCGGGGGCAAGGAACTTGGGTCCCGCCCTCTGTTCTTGTCCCTCGGGGGGCAAGGAACCTGCGCCCTCGCAGCTGGCAGGGACAGAGGTACCTGTCCCCGTTGTCTCTGGGGGGCGAGAAACCTGAGCCCCGCCCTCTGTCCCGACCCCTCCGGCCCGCTAAATCAGATCACTGAACAAGGCTGTTACATCAACCGACAACCCCTTGAATGCAACCGATTGAGCAGTGCTTCCTTTTTCATAATGCTTGAGCATATCAATTCCCCGATCAGCAAAGCTATATACCAAAATGCTTTGCTGCCGTGTTTCAATGATCCAGTATTCCTGCACACCTGACAGCATATATGTGTTCAACTTGTCGATCATGTCTTTGCTTCGGGTGCTTT
This sequence comes from Ruminiclostridium sp., assembly GCA_012523055.1. Classification (GTDB taxonomy): domain Bacteria; phylum Bacillota; class Clostridia; order DSM-8532; family DSM-8532; genus JAAYJG01. The sequence continues at coordinate 11,402 of JAAYJG010000050.1, forward strand.
CTGAAAGAATTTCAATGACCAGTGTTGGCGTGCCCATGTACTTAATTTTTTCGTTAATGTTGTTTTCCAGATCGCAGGCAACCAGAATATCTGGCTGCATCACATCCGGTTCGTTGATGCCTTTCTTTTTGAAATGAACATCAAACGGGGCCAGAAAAACTCTGCATTTTTTGCCCTGGAAGTATGCATTATAAGTTAAATGCAGCCTTCCAAGGATCTCCTGGTGTACAACATTCGGAGATGCCATTAAATGAATTTCACCATTGATCAGTTCCATTCTAAGCGTGCTTTTCTCACTAATCTCCATGAACTCTTCATAAGAAACCTTTTTTCCGCCATACTGATAGTCCAGGGCGTTTTCCCGCACTGTAAAATATTGCTCGATGTCCGTGACATAGGGGGTGAGCCTTGCTGTTTTCTTTCCGTTTTTTGTAATGACCACATCTGTTTGCTGCTCGACACAATCCATGTATTTCCCAAAGTTTTTCTTCAATTCGGTTGCAGTTACGATAATACCTTCTTTGTAATGAATTGATTTCATCAAACCACCCCTTCACAGCGTATAGTGGAATGGCAGGGAACAGAAACGATTCCTGCCATTCTGAAACCCTATTGTTATGTACATAATTATACTACAGAATGTGCGAAATAATCAAATAGAATATGCGATATAAATGTGCGAAAATAGAGTGGGCAAGGAACCTGCGCCTCGCCCTCTGTGCCTGGTTGGGACAAGGAACCTGTCCCCGTTGTCCCAGCTGGCTGGGACAGAGGTACCTGGGCCCCGCCCTCTGTCCCGTTACTATTTTATCCTTTTCAAGGTATCCCAGCCCAAAAAGTCAATAGTGATTTCATCTTTTTCAGAGCGATACCTAACCTCATATTTTGCATCCTCTTTCTGCCCGGTTTCTTTGGGAATGATAGCGTTTGGCTCAAAGAATTCATAGCTTCTGTTATACATGAGAATGTTTTTTCCATTTTCAAATTCGGTTGGTCCATCAATGAATTTATAGCTTCCGTAATACTTACTCATCCCCATATTGGTAATGAAAATCCCTATAAATGTCCCATCACTTTTGAAGGAAAAACCAAGAAGATAGTATTCGCTGCTTGCGTAAGCACCCGTATTGTAGTCTACATTATCCCAAATATTATCATGAGTTGACCAATTTCCAACGATAAAAGAATTATCATCCGAAGGTTTGTTTTGCTGGGCCACGTTACCGTCATCGGATCCTTTTGCACTTGTTGCGACACTACCCGAAAGGCTGAATTTCTCATATGCTCGTACAACCACTAATACAGCCTGTTCCCTTGTAGTAACCCCTTTGGGATCTACGTTTCCCTTATTGCCTTTCAGAAGGCCATTTTTGTTCATAAACATGACAGGCTCGTAAGCCCATTGCGATATAGCCTTTTCATCTGAAAAGCTGTCAGCCCCGTCCGTTGAAAAATCCGCATTGGGCAGCAGCACCTTAATCGCCCGATAGATCATGGTGGCAACCTGTTCCCGGTTGGTCAGTGCATCAGGATCAAACCGGTTGTTTCCGACCCCGTTCACAATACCCAATTGATATGCCTTATAAACCTCGGGATTACTTGTGTCGGAGAATACCCCCGTCTGGTTGCGGACAACCTTCCCGGCCATATTCTCGTAAAGTGCCATAATGACCTCACAAATTTCTTCCCGGGTTATCGACGCATTCATCCTGCCTTTGATCTTGTCGGTGATAAGACTGTATTCCAAGGCTCGGTCAAGTTCGGGAACAGCCCATGAACTGGCATTGGCATAAGCCCCAAGGGCTGACCGGTTCCCAATATGAGCCATATTCGAATAGAGCGAATAACAGGGGGTAAAGGAACCATCTCTTTGTTTCATGTAATATGCGAATCGGACACGAAATGAATATAGATTTTTCCCGATGTTCATTGAATTATCTGAATCGCGAATAAATAGTTTTTCTCCTTGCGTAAAGTGCACCTGGCCGATTGGTTCCCAATCATGCCCGGATGCCCTGTATTCGATTTCGTAGTACAAAGTATCACCTTCCGCAAGTGATGTTTCACCTAACTTCTTTACAGATTCCGGCGCAGTAAATACAAGCAGGATACCCTTATCTCCTGTATCATCATCTGTAACCTGCTCCGCTGAAAGATTAACGGGTGATTCAATAACGAGAGTATCTGCCGCATTGACATATAAAGCAGTTGAGATGAACAGAGCAAAGATGAAAGCTATGAAAATTATTTTTTTCATTGATAATGCCTCCTGTACACTATTTATTTCTTTCAGTCATCTTTATAGCGGTATGCTGGAAAAGTTTTTTGCCTGGTACCAAAGAGTAACTACAGATGCATAGAGTAAGAAATAAGGAAGTAATACAGTTGTATTTTAATTCCATTATAACAATAGAAGCGATTGCTTGCAATGGCAACTCGCGTAAGAAATTCCCACTTTTGTATTCAATAATTTTGTAAATTGTAGTAAGATATTGTTATCAAAATGGTATTGAAAGTGAGGGCTTAAAATGAAAAAAATAGCAACCATACTTTTAATTACATCTGTTTTGTTCATTTTTACAGGCTGTGGTTCAAGTGAGAGCTTAGATACAGAAGGGAGACACGATGCATCAAAGCTTTATGGTACCTGGGAAGGTGAGAATAATGATTATTATGTTTTCACAGAAGATGGGATGTATTCATGGCACATAAATGAGCCTGATGATGATTATGAACCATATGAGGTTCATGCCTCGCAGATTATCCTGCAACCCGGAGATGATGATCGCCAATGTATGAATTTCCAGTTTGAAGGCGATGATATACTTTTTTTAGGATATTGCGGGGAAGTTGGTACCTCTAAATATGAGAGGGTGAAATAGGCTGCCATCGAGACGGTGCAAACAGATCGGGATAGAGGGGGGAAGGAACCTGTGCCCACTGTCCCAAGAGGGTGGAGTAAGCGGCCAAAAGCAATCAAGAGGGACAAGGAACCTGGGCCTCGCCCTCTGTCCCAGTCTTACTGTCGATAGACAGTAACCTCGGGGTATATGGACGATGGTGCATCAAGCAGCGTGGAAGGCAGAAAACAATAACAGAACAAGGAACAGGGTTTCAAACACTCTCATCATGAATCATCCTTTCTGTTTCCAACATTGATTTCACTGCAGTAACTCATTCCAACGAATAAAGATACATAATAGTATTTGAAAATCACGTATTTCATGCATAAAATACCGAATTAAAGGTTTTTATGCATGAAATACGATGATTTTCGAGTTAATGCAGTGAAATCAACACTACATCTTCCACCAATAGAATTTTCTTGTCCTTTACCTGATTCATCCAGAACCACCTTCGTTTTTGTTCATTATATCATACCGGCGCAGTTGGTTGACATAACCGATTTTCACCTGTGACTGAAGCGAAAAATGAAACTTAATCCACACTTCATGCATCTAACCCATTGAAAGGATGTGCATTGTTGTTGAATGAACAAGAGCAGGCATGGGTAGACCAGCTGCAGGCCGGCCAAATTTCCGGAATGGAACAGCTGATAGATACCTATGGCAACAGAATGAAACGTACCGCATTCCTGATGACGGGAGATGAAGGCGTGGCGGAAGATTGCGTACAGGAAATGTTTATCAGCTTCTATTTCAATATTCGTTTCTTTCGGGCAGAAGCCTCCATTGGTACATATTTGTATCGCATCCTGATGAATGCCTGTAAACAAAAACTGCGCAACCAATGGTTTCATAAAGTGATGCCGACCGACGAGCTGCAGGAATATGGCGAGAAAAGCATTGAAGAAGATGCTCTCCGGAGGATGGCTATTCACAAGGCGCTTGCCCGGCTAAAGCCGAAATACCGGGAGGTTTTGGTGCTGTATTATTTCAACCAGTTAACGGTGGACGAAATTGGCCTGGTGATGAACGAAAACAGCAATACCATTAAAACGAGGATGAAAAGAGGCCGTGAACAGCTAAGGCCATACCTGGAAAGGGAGGGATATGGAGATGGAATACCGGAAAATGTACGAGTATGAGCTCGCAGCCCGAATGCATGCGGAAACAGTGCATATGACCCTGTCGGAAGAAAGAAAGAAAGCGATGTTTCTTGCGCTGCAAAAGAAAAACAATCCCATTCACCGGTTTTTGGAGCGGGAAATCACAATCCCCGTTAAAACAGTGATAGCGGCTTGCGCCATCATTATCGTCGTGGCTGCTGCAGTGTCCATTCCCCTGCTTCGGGTTAGTGAAAAGGATCTGCAGGAAAACAAGGTTATTATTATTCAGGGAGGAAGAGTATAATGGTTATTCGTATCAAGGGAAAACAACTTGTGGCAGCAAGTGTGATTTTACTGGGTATCATTTTAATCATCACAAACCTTGGGGGGAGCCTCCTTTATCAAGTTGCCAATCTTATGGACAGAATGGGGCACACCGAAAATGCCAATGTCTACTACAGCAGAATTTCTGATCTTTTTTCAAATAAAAGCAGCGGCATTCTGGCGGAATATAAACGGGTACAAAACATCATAAAAGAAGGCAACTTCAGATATTCCGATACATTTTCCGTCATCACCGGCGATTCTATCTCCACTTCAGGATATATCGGATATAAAACCGTTGACGATGTGAATGCGCAATACGAAACCTTAAAAACAAACCAAGCGGTTAAGCCTGAATTGATGGTGGAATACACCATGGCCACAGCCCTGGTGAATTGGTTTGGAGGCAGAGCCGATAAGGCGGTTGAATTGCTTGAAGCGGTGGAGACGGAGGATGAAAGGCTGCTGGAGTACAAAAAGCTTCACCTGGCAAATATGTATTTTTATCTTGGAGAAACAGGAAAAAGCCTGCAAACCATTGTCGACATGAAGCCACTGACCGGTTTGCAGGGATACCAGAAGGATATTGAAGTTTTGAGCCGACTGGTTGTTGGCGACGTTGAAGTTGCCTATGAACAACCAATGCTCTACAAATATGAGCCCAATAGCTTTAACTGCCTGGAGGAACCGCTGAAATTTACGCGCAGCCTGATAGACGCATTGCGTGGCTTTATTTCAAACGCGAAGGACGATATGGTGGGAAATACTCTTTCCGGACGGATTACACTGGAGGGAAAACCCCAGAAGAATTTGATGGTTTTTGTGAAGGACGCCGAATATCAAAACGGATGGTCCAGCATGATTGGCAACGGAGACGGCCTTGTTGGCCTGGGAATCTCCGACAAAGAAGGGCATTTTACAATAACCGGCATTCCGGACGGCGTTTACGGCATGACCATGTATATTCCCTGGCAGCGCATTACCGGGAAGAACATCAGTTTTCATTCAGATTTTGATATGGTTTTGAAAGGAAATACAAATAGAACGGAAGATATTACCCTGTCGTATCCCATCCGGGTGAGTGTGGAACAAGCAGACAGCTCGCTTACCTTCCAATGGAGTGAAAATCAGTTACCGAATGGAATCTGTTCACTGTCTCTTTATGAATTAGAAGATAAAGACGGGATGCTGTACAAAACCAATAACAGTTACTATATTCAACAAGTGAAGGAAAATATACTGACCATTAACCTGAAAGAAGCGCAGAAAACGGCCTATAGGCAGGGGTACTCCTATAGCGGCGAGCCTGATCCGAAGGAATATATTGAGCCCCTGTACCATTCAGGGCAATACGGCTATACCTTATATGGCGGTCAGGGAAACAATATGCTTTACTTCACCAATGAAGGGATATACGCCAGCCAGCCCCCGACCCAGCTGACAATTCGCGGCAGCGAGTGGACAAGGGAGGATCTGCTGCTTCTGGACGGAAAATTCGAAGAAGCCCGGTTGGCATACGAAGTGCTCCTGGAAAAGGATCCGGAGAATATTCACGCCATGAAAGTTTTAAGCAGAATGTATGATATCGGTTATATTGCTCAGGAAGGAGACAGCTCGTTTTTTAATCTGGGCGGGAAGGACGAGGAACGGGCATTGGAGCTGCTTCAAAGGTTGGACACCCTTGTTGGCGGCAATTATATCAAAAGCGCTTTGGCGGCTCAATACCAGGATCTGAAGCAGTATACAAAAGCGATAGAGCTTCTGGGAATTGTTCAGAACGAAGAACCCACCCCATATACTGAACTGGAGATAGGTCGGATGCACCTATACATGAACCAATTTACAGAATCGGTGGAATACTTTCAAAAGTACGTACAAATGACGGGGAACGGTACGCTGTATCCCTTCCTGCCGGCATTTCTGATGAATGATGAGAATTTACTGACAGAAAGCGCCGGGGCATACAAAACACTGATTCATACGGACATTCAGGAACTTGTGGACGAGTATGCCGGGATGCAAAAGGACGATTATCAGGTTTTCTTTGATATGGTTGCGCAGAACAGGGCAGAGGAAGCTCAAAGCTGGCTGGATGGGCGGCATGATGAATTAGGTCAATTCCTGAAGGCTGTATTCTTTTTAACACGGGATACCAGACAGATGAGCCCTGATGAAAAGAAAAACACCTTCCGCCAATTCCATCAGCAAATACAGAATCCCGTTCTGGATCGACTGTTGGTTTATATGGGAAGAGAGCTAATCAGCAGCGCGTATGGCACTCCGCTGGATACTCCGTAATAACCCGTGGGACAGAGGGCGGGGCCCAGGTTCCTTGTCCCACTGCCGGATGTATGTACCGGTAATTGGTGGACAGCAGAAAAATCAATCACATAAAGGGAAGTATTGAAATTCCTCAGAATCTCTACTTCCCTTTTTGGGCACCACCCTCTGTTCTTTTTCTCAAATCAATCCGATTGGGGCAATAAGATTATTATTGTCAAAAGCACTGAGTTTCTCTGCAGTACAAAGGATTACGCCGGTACCCCGCTTTAAAGGTGACTTGTCAATTACATTGAAAACTCTTGTGAGCTTGATATCCGGGGTTGCTGTCTTTTTTATTTCTATCGGAAAAAGTGTGCCGTTGCTCTCGATAATCAGATCAATCTCTTTAGTATCCTTATCACGATAGTAATAGACAAAAGGCTCCCTGCCCGAATTATAATAACTCTTTACAATTTCAGATACAGTAAAGTTTTCAAGTAATGCTCCGTTCATAGCTCCGCACATAATTGTGTCAGCATCACTCCATTTGGTAAGATAACAGGCCAGACCTGTATCATAGAAATACAGCTTGGGCGTTTTTACGGTACGCTTCAAAACATTATTTGAATAAGGATGCAGATAAAAGATTATACCGATTGTTTCCAAAATGTTAAGCCAGCTTTCAGCGGTTGTTTGATCAATTTCACAGTTTTCCGCAATTGTTTTGTAATTGACCATTTGTCCTGTAAGTGAAGCTGCAGCTGTAATAAAGTTCATAAATTTTAGAGAACTGATCGTCCCGGAAAGCTCCTTTACATCTCTGTTAATATAGGTGTTTATATAACTTGAATAGACGACACGGCGATCGGTATATTGTCCGCTGATGAGCGCCGGCATACCTCCGTTGAATATACGATGATATATTTCGGGTGTCCCTGAAGGTTTTATGATTTTTTCTCTTTCGATTAAGGTGTTTAAATTAATCTCAAAAGGAACGGTGGGGCTGCCAAGAATCTCCTGTTGAGAAAGAGGAAGCATCTGAAGCAATGCAACACGGCCTGCTAAGGATTCTTGCACACCTCTCATCAACTTGAATATTTGAGAACCTGTAAGCCAAAAGTCACCCGGGTTATGGTTTTTGTCCACCCATATTTTTATATATGGAAAAAGCTCCGGTGCATATTGCACTTCATCAATAAACAGCGGAGGTTTATGAATTTGAAAGAACATAGCCGGATCATTCTTTGCCATTTGACGCTCGACCAAATCATCCAGCGAGACGTAAGTGCGCCCGATGTTTTCTTCCGCCATAAGCTTTTGCAGCATGGTTGTTTTACCGACCTGACGAGGGCCAGTTACCAATAAAGCTGGAAATTGCTTATTCAGGCGTAAAAAAACTTCTTCCAAAGCACGGCTTATATACTTCACAAAAACACTTCCTTTCGGCTAATGTAGGATATACTCATATTATAGCCGAAAAATATCTCATTAACAACATTTAATAAAAAATGGGCCGGCGCCCGCTCAAGGATTTTTTGAATCAGGGTTGCCGTGGGACAAGAGGGACAGGTTCCTAGTCCCAGTGAACTGGGATAAGGAACCTGTCCCTCTTGTCCCATAGAAAACCCCTTGACAAACAATTACTTCGGGTATAGAATTAAATTAATTCGACGGAGGAAGTAAATTGGAACTGAATCAGAACAACTTTGAAGAAACCCTTTTTGAATATGTGGAACAGTTTCGGGTTCTTATGGCACCGGAGACCTGGGGCAATATATTGGCGGAGTGCTCAAAGAATGAATTACTGGTACTGTTGCTTTTATACCGGAAGGGTGAGAGCAATATGTCACAAATAGCCGAGTATCTCAATGCTCCCTTGAATACAGCCACGGGTATCATCAGCCGGATGGAAAATAAAGAGATGGTCGACAGGAACCGTCATCCCGATGATAAACGGGTGGTGACCATCACATTGTCTGACAGCGGAAGACAGCAAATGGCCGAGATAATCAAAAGCTTTTCATATTATGGTCAGCGAATAATGACCGTTTTAACACAGGATGAACTCGAACTGCTGGGTCGTGTTCTGGATAAAGTGATAAACCTGCTCAAGGAAGTAAAGCAGCAGGGTTCACAAGAACCACCTAATCAGATTAGAAAGATCGTCATTGAATAGCTTCGGAAATGCGAACGACTGGTTCGCTTTTTCAACATCAAATACTTCGGCGAAGGAACTATTCGAGTGATGAATAAATTAAGTCTCACAGACAAAACAGGTTGGAAATAAACAAGTAAGTTAATCAAACCGAGCAAACGGAGGTAAAAATAATGACCCGAGTATTAATCTTTACCGGTAAGGGCGGCGTCGGTAAGACAAGTGTTGCCGCTGCCCATGCCAGGAATTCAGCGAACGAGGGCAAAAAAACCCTGATTGTCAGTACCGATATGGCCCACAATCTCAGTGACATATTTGAAGTACCCATTGGTAAAACCATTC
>JAAYJG010000400.1 GCA_012523055.1 Ruminiclostridium sp.
AGAACCCTTCAATACTGCGGTAGTTTTCCACCACAATATTGGATGCCTGGGTCAGTGACTCGGTAACCTTGATGAAATTCACATCCATCCGCTCAATATTGTTGCGCATGTTCATGTTGAATTCATTCAAGTCCTTCATTCCAAACGCGAAATTGGCCAGGGACTTGTCAAATTTCTCAACAGTGGCATCCAGGGTTTGGCTGGATACATTCACGTCCATGACGACATTGGTCAGCTTTTCCCCAAAATTCTCAACGGTTTTCTGAAGGGATTGCTGAATCTTTTCCCCAAACTCTGTAAAGGTAGTGCGCAGGATGTTATTCATCATCGTGTATTCGGTTTCCTTGTCCTGGGATACCACTACCGCAACGGAGTTATCCAGATACTCTTCGATATGGATCATCAGGTTTTCACGCACTTCCTGCGCATTGACGATGGTCATCAGGATGGTGAGGATGATGGAACACCCTACACCCACAAGGCTTGTGGTGAAGGCGACGGACATGCCCTGCAGGGAGGAGATCAGACGCTGTAAAAGCTCTTCAATTCCCGCGTTTTGAATCAATTCGATCATATCCATGTTTTTAAAGATGCCGGCCAGTTCGCCGACAGCCGCGGTGAGGCCCACAAAGGTTCCAAAAAGGCCCAGGGTGATCATCAGCGTATTGGTGTTCTTGATAAAGCGCTCTCCGAGAGCCAGACCACGCAGGCGCAGATTGAAATTCTTTTCGATAATGGCCTGGGTATTCACCTCGCTATAGCTGCCCTGCGCAGTGCTTTTATAATCTTCAACAATCTTATTCAGAATATCGCAATGAAAGGCTCCTTCTTTTTTACGGTGCCAGTTTAGCAAGTCGTCCAGGATGACGGCGTATTTCTTTCGTATAACCAGGTTTGCGATAAAAGAAATGATAAAAATAATGAAAGTGGTCAGGATGATGGCCATCCCAAAGCCTTGTACCTGTTCATAAAGGTTTTTTAATGTTTCTATCAATCCAGCTCACACCTTTCCGGAAGGATCATTTTACAGGCTTGTACACTCTCTGAGCGATTCCCTGCGTATAATCCCAGTATAGCATAATTCGCAGTGCTGCAAATTACAAATGGATGAAGCTTTACACGACTGTAAACCTTCTGCTCCGGCAGCCCGGGGTCTCTGGGCCGAGGCTCGTCCGCCGGTGACCATTTAAAAGATGCACAGCTTGTTAGACCTGGAATCCGTTCAAAAAGTTCCTGAATAATAATTATGCAATTATTTACTCATATACCCTTGTGGCAGGGACGATAACATCATTATGAGCAAACGCCCTGGGTTATTCCTCTTTTCCCGATAGATTTCCGGCAATGGGGATGCTGTATTTTGAAAAAGAATATGATAGAATATGACGATAAGGAGAACACATGATGATAACTAATTTTGTATTTGATTTGGGTCAGGTTTTATTAAGCTTTAACCCCAGGGAATATCTGGAGAAGAGATATACCAAGCCAATTCACAGGGAACTTCTGTTTCAGGCGGTTTTTGGCAGCCAAAGCTGGCTGGATTTAGACAAGGGGATGATTGATGAACAGGAAGCCTTTCATCAAATGTCCGATGGATTACCTTCGCTTTGTGAAGACATACAGTATCTTTTGGATCACTGGGACGAAATGCTCATTCCGATTGAAGGAACGATTGCGCTGTTACATCGGTTGAAAGAGCAAAATTACCGCCTGTTCATGATATCCAATTTCCATCGGCGCGCGTACGACAGAGTGCGCCGTCAGCATACCTTCTTCGAAATGTTTGACGGGATCCTGATTTCCTCCCATGTAAAGCTTTTGAAACCGGATTCCGCCATCTATGAAAGGCTGCTTGCGGATTATTCGTTAACCGCCGAAACATGCCTGTTTATCGATGATACCCCAGCCAATGTGGCAGGTGCCCAAAGCGCGGGAATTGCCGGACTGGTTTTTCACGATGCGCCAACCCTTGAAAAGGACTTGTGCGCCATGGGTATTCTAAAGCTTTAGCGGTTGTTGCATATTCATCAGAAGTTGGTATAATAAGAGTAATTCGGGTTAAAAGGGACATGGCGTCATAGGCTGCGAATGAATATGTCAGCTATAACACCTGCTGTTTACCGATGAAACCCGGATGTTAACAGGCCAGGCATGCTGTCTGTCCATTCAACCTGGCTTGTCGGGCAGACATAATCTACTATTGGGAGCGATACCTATGTCATTAAAAACAATAGACGAAATCAATGAAAAGATCAGTGAAGGAAAAGCCGTGGTGGTGACCGCCGAAGAGATGATCGACATCGTGCGGGAAAACGGCCCGAAGAAAGCCGCCAGGATGGTGGATGTGGTCACAACGGGCACCTTCAGCCCCATGTGCTCCAGCGGAGCCTTCATCAATTTTGGCCACTCAACCCCGGCCATTCGCATGACCAGGGTATGGCTGAACGATGTCATGGTTTATGCGGGTATTGCCGCTGTTGACGCATATATCGGGGCCACCGAGCTTTCCGAAAGCCAGGGCATGGCTTACGGCGGAGCTCATGTAATTCAGGACTTTATTGAAGGCAGGGATATCCGGCTGCGTGCTGAAAGCTATGGAACCGATTGTTACCCCCGAAAGAGCATTACCACCACCATCAATAAAAACAATGTGAACCAGGCCATCATGTTCAACCCCCGTAACTGCTACCAGAATTATCCCGCCGGCACCAATTCCACCGACAGAACAATCTATACATACATGGGCACGCTTTTGCCGCAGTTCGGAAATGTTACCTATTGTACTTCGGGGCAGCTCAGCCCGCTGCTGAATGATCCTCAGTACCGCACTGTGGGAATCGGAACAAGGGTGTTTATCGGCGGAGCCCAGGGGTATGTGGCCTTTGAGGGTACACAGCACGACCCTGGCCAGGAGAGGCTGCCCAATGGCACACCGGTTAATCTGGCCGGAACCCTTGCCTTGATCGGGGACATGAAAAAGATGTCGGCAAAATACATCCGTGCGGCGATCTATGAAAAGTATGGCACCACGTTGTTTGTGGGTGTGGGCATTCCCATTCCGGTTCTCGATGAAGATATGGCGATGAAAACCGGCGTAGCCGACGCCGATATTTATACCACGATTGTTGATAAAAGCGGGCAAACCTCTTTTTCACAGCGGGTTTCTTATCAGGAATTGCGCAGCGGCTCGGTTACAATCAATGGCCGGAAGGTTCCGACGGCTCCCCTTTCAAGCATGAAAAAAGCCAGAGAGATTGCGCAGGAGCTCAAAGCCCAGGTTCAAAAGGGTGAATTTCTGCTGACGAAGCCCGCAGAATTACTGCCGAACCATCAACAACGTCTTAACAAGCTGGATATAAGGGGGGATTGAAATGACCATCAAAGTAAATCTGATCTTTCCGCCAACCATGGTGACTTTCCCCTTAATGACTTTGCTGGTACGTCAATACGAGCTGGAGGTCAATATTCTTCACGCGGATATCCGCCTGAACAAAACAGGGAAGCTCATTGTCGAACTGACGGGTGAAAAGAAGAATATAGATCAAGCTTTGCAGTATATCGAGAAACAGGGGATCACTTGCCATGTTTTTAACGGAACGCTGACATGGGAAGAGGAAAATTGCGTTCATTGCGGCGCATGCACCTCGGTATGTCCATCCAGAGCGCTGACCATCAGCGCCCCTGATTTTACTCTGGCCTATGACAAGGAAAAATGTCTCATCTGCGGTCTATGCGTCAAGGCGTGTCCACTAAGAATATTGCACCTGGCACAGCGGGAACCTGAGGCATAACGGAGCGTTTATGAGCAAGAGCGAAGAACCCAGAAACTACCGCAGGGTTTTTAAAGCCGAGGATCTGACCTATTTTACCGTGAAGGTAAAACAGACGGATTTGTGCATCGGTGCTATGGTCAATCTTAAAAACCAGGCGGAGCAAAGCATCAAAAAATACCGGC
>JAAYJG010000401.1 GCA_012523055.1 Ruminiclostridium sp.
AAATAAAAGGAGTGACAGAACAATGCGCAGTGATATAATTAAAAAAGGAATTGAGCGGGCACCCCACAGATCACTTTTTAAAGCCATGGGGTATACCGATGAAGAAATCGCCAGGCCGTTGATCGGTGTGGCAAACTCTGTGAATGAAATTGTTCCCGGCCATATCCATCTCGACAAGATTACCGAGGCGGTAAAGTCAGGCATTCGCGCCGCAGGCGGCACTCCAGTGGAATTTGGCTGTATCGGTATCTGTGACGGGATCGCCATGGGTCATCTGGGAATGAAATATTCACTGGCCTCCAGAGAGCTGATTGCCGATTCCTGCGAAGCGATGGCCATGGCGCACAGCTTCGATGGGATGGTTTTTATTCCGAACTGTGACAAGATAGTTCCGGGAATGCTGATGGCAGCGGCAAGAGTGAATGTGCCCTCCATCGTTATCAGCGGCGGACCTATGCTTTCCATTGAAAAGGATGGTGCTTATCTGGATTTGAACAGTGTTTTTGAGGCGGTAGGGGCAGTCAAGGCAGGAAAAATGACCGAGGATGAGGTTGCAGAATATGAAAACAGTGCATGCGTAAGCTGTGGTTCCTGCTCTGGGATGTTTACCGCAAACTCGATGAATTGTCTTACCGAGGTGCTGGGAATGGGGCTTCCCGGAAACGGCACCATTCCAGCCGTATACGCTGAAAGAATCCGTTTGGCCAAACAAGCCGGTATGAAAATCATGGAGCTTGTTGAAAAGGATCTGAAACCATCAGACATTCTTGTTCCGGAGGCCTTTGAAAATGCACTGACATTGGATATGGCCCTGGGTTGCTCAACAAATTCGGTGCTGCATCTGCCGGCCATCGCCCATGAGGTTGGTCTGGATCTGGATCTGGACATGATCAACCGCATCAGCTCCCGGGTGCCAAACTTGTGTAAGCTTGCGCCAAGCGGCCCTTACCATGTGCAGGATTTGTACCAGGCCGGCGGCGTACAGGCCGTTATGAAGGAATTGTCGAAAAAGGATCTGCTGCATCTTGGTTTAATCACGGCTACCGGCCGCACAGTGGGTGAAAATATTGAAAATGCAAAGGTTTCAGACAGAAACGTCATCCGAAGCATTGACAATCCCCACACGCAAACCGGCGGTATTGCCATCCTGAAGGGGAATATCGCACCGGACGGCGCGGCGGTAAAACGGGCTGCTGTTGCGCAGGAAATGCTGGTACACAGCGGCCCTGCCAGGGTGTTTGACAGTGAGGATGCGGCCATTGAAGCCATCTACAGCGGCAAAATAATAAAAGGTGATGTGGTGATCATTCGGTATGAGGGGCCCAAAGGAGGGCCTGGCATGCGTGAAATGCTTGGCCCAACATCCGCGATCGCCGGGATGGGTCTGGACAAGGATGTGGCGCTGATCACCGACGGTCGGTTTTCCGGAGCGTCCCGGGGGGCTTCCATCGGGCATGTTTCCCCCGAAGCAATGGTGGGCGGCCCCATAGCAGCAGTGTGTGACGGTGACATCATCAACATTAATATTCCGGAGGGAAGGCTGGATGTACAGCTGTCTCAGGAGGAAATCAACAGCAGGCTTCAGGGCTGGAAAGCCCCCGAACCCCGCATTAAAACCGGATATCTGGGAAGGTATGCAAGGCTGGTTTCTTCTGCCGACAAGGGAGCCATATTGAAATAGTAACATGGACTTAAAATATGTGCGGCATTGAAAGCCAATTGGAGCCAACCCAATGGTATGTTCCCGTGGAAGGATAAACCCAACTGGAACAATTCCCGATGAACGACCTGTAAAACTTTGAAAGTGAGGAGGAGCCAAAATGAAACATGTTCTGTCGGTATTGGTCAATAATCATGCCGGGGTACTGTCAAGGGTATCAGGGCTGTTCAGCCGCCGCGGCTTTAACATTGAAAGCCTGGCGGTGGGAATCACGAACAATCCGGGGATCTCCAGGATGACCATCGTGGTGGAAGGGGACGAGAGTACGGTTGATCAGGTCGAGAAACAACTGAGTAAGCTCATCGACATTCTTTGTGTACAGCGGCTGGATATTGAAAACTCTGTACATCGTGAACTGGCCCTGATCAAGGTGAACGGCGATACTTCGGTTCGTTCGGAAATTATGCAAATCGCCGAGGTCTTCCGCGCCAACATTATCGATATCTCGAAAAAGACGCTGACAATTGAGATCTCGGGTAGTGCTTCAAAGGTTGCCGCCATGCAGGAAATGCTCAAACCCTTTGGAATCCTTGAGGATGTCAGAACAGGCCTGATCTCGCTTGAACGCGGAGAAAAAACAATCAATGGATAGATACACGGAGAGTTTTCCTTTATATCTTAAAATAATATAAAGAAACCACCCTCTGTGTTGAATAGAAAGAAAGGATGAATGGAAATGGCAAAGATGTTTTATGACAGTGATTGTGAACTGAAGCTGCTGGAAAACAAAACAGTAGCCATCATAGGTTATGGAAGCCAGGGACATGCCCATGCATTGAACCTGCACGAAAGCGGTGTGAATGTTGTGGTTGGTCTGGCACCCGGATCGAAAAGCCGGGAAAAGGCGCAGGCTGCCGGCCTGAAGGTTCTTGATACGGCAGAGGCCGCAAAGGCGGCGGATCTGATCATGATACTGGTTCCGGATCAGGTACAGGCTGATATCTACAGGGATAGCATTGAAAAGAACCTTGAAGAGGGAAATGTGCTGTTGTTTGCCCATGGCTTCAACATTCATTTCAACCAGATTGTTCCTCCTGAAAATGTGGATGTGGTAATGGTTGCGCCAAAAGGCCCGGGCCATACCGTGCGCTCTCAATACACCGAGGGACGGGGTGTTCCTTCACTGATCGCCATCCATCAGGATTTCAGCGGAAAAGCCCGTGATTACGCCCTGGCTTATGCATCAGGAATTGGCGCAGGCCGTGCGGGAATTCTGGAGACGACCTTCCGGGAAGAAACCGAAACCGATTTGTTCGGGGAACAGGCTGTTTTGTGCGGCGGTGTAACCGAACTGATGAAGGCCGGGGTTGAAACATTGGTGGAAGCAGGGTACCAGCCCGAGAACGCATATTTTGAATGCATTCATGAAATGAAGCTGATCGTTGATCTGATCAACCAGGGCGGATTTGAATATATGCGTTACTCCATCAGCGATACAGCAGAGTATGGTGATTATACCACCGGAAAAAAGATTATCACCGATCAAAGCAGAAAAGCCATGAAGCAGGTTTTGTCCGAGATTCAGGATGGCACCTTTGCTTCGAAGTGGATAGCCGAAAATAAAGCCGGAGGGCGTGCCCAATTGCTTGCCACCAGACGCAAGGAATCAGACCACCTTCTTGAAAAAACCGGGCGTGAACTGAGGAAAATGATGTCATGGCTTAAAAGTTAGTGTATAATTTCTGAAGGCAGGAAAGATGGCAACTGTATAATAATGTAAAATAATAAAGGGAAGAGATAAACTCTTCCCCAATCCATCAAAATCATCTACAATGGAATTTACGAAAAAA
>JAAYJG010000402.1 GCA_012523055.1 Ruminiclostridium sp.
ATGTCAATAAAAAGGATGATATTCAAAGGCTGATTGACTATTTAACAGGCAAACAGCCAGATCCAACAGTTGCACCGACACCCACTACTATTCCAACCCCGACATCTACACCAAGTCCGACACCGACGATTGCTCCACCAAGCCCAACGCCGATACCCAAGGATTATATAACTGTCAGCAGTATAAGTAAACTAGCAGCGGTGGAAGGTTATCAAAAGATATATATAGAAGAGATAGAGTCATTTGCTTATATCTATATAACAAATAGTAATGAAAAGGTAACCTTTAGTATTGGTAAAGAAGACAAACATGAAACTGTTAGTGAAATAGCTGATAAATGCGACCTGAATCCCATAGTTGTTATTAATGCTGGTTTCTTTGATACGAAAAATAGTTCAGTAGAGCATTTTGGAGTTTTGAGATTTGATAATAAAGAATGGGAGACAGTTTCTGTAAATAAGCATGGCGAAGATGTATATACCAAGAGAGTAATTGAAGCAAACACATTCATTCAATGGTCTGAAGGAACAGAGATTAAGAAAATAGCTAATGCAGCGGAGGTCAAAGATGCGATATGGGCAATAGGCGCAGGGTATTCATTAGTTCAAAATGGAACTATTGCAGTAGAAACAAAAGAAAACAAAATAATCACAGCTGGGAATGACTGGTATACTCCGAGCGCAAGAAGATCACGTACCATGTTTGGTGTAAACAGCCAAGGAAACTATATCGCGGTTGTTGTTGAAAAAAGTATGGTAAGCAGGGGTGTAAATGCATTTGAGCAGGCGAGAATAATGCAACAGCTTGGTGCGCAAAATGCCATCAATTTTGATGGCGGTGGAAGCTCCACATTCTGGTATAGTTCGTTAAAAAACAAACCAGAAACAAAGAATGGTAAAGAGAGAGAGATTGGAAGTGTAATGATGGTAATTCCAGATTGATTTGGAGGTGATGCCTATGAAAAAGATAGCTATAGCAAGGTTTTTACTGATTTTTGTTTTGTTTTCAGGGTGTGTAAAAACAACTGATCAAAATGCTCAAATAGAATCGATCACTTTTGGTGCAGAACATATAGTTGCTGTATTCAATACTGGAAAAATTCTGGCATGGGGGTATAATACTAAAGGGCAGTGCGATATACCAGACGAAGTAAATAACACTATTGATGTGGCGTCATGTTTATATCATACACTTGCGTTACAATCGAACGGAACAGTTATTGCATGGGGAGATAATTCAAAAGGTCAGTGTGATGTTCCATCCGACCTAAATAATGTTTCAGCTGTTGCAGTGGGCTATGAGCATAGTGTTGCATTAAAAAATGACGGAACTATAGTAGCATGGGGGAATAATGAAAACGGGCAATGTACCATTCCGGAAAACTTGCCTTATGCTGTAGCTATTACTGCAGGCGGTTATCATACAAGCGTAATAACGAAAAGCGGTGACATTATTTCCTGGGGATATGAACTTGACGATTGGCTTCAACCACCAGAAGATATTAAAATGCTGAAACAAATAACCTCTTTCAACTATCATATTGTAGCACTACAAGCTGATAATACTGTAGTCGCTTGGGGAAGGCCTGAATTTAGCGAGAACATTATAAATGAAGAATTAGCAGACATTGTATCAATTGCGACAGGACAGGGTTTATCCATTGCGTTAAAAAGTGATGGAACAGTAAGTGTTTTAGGCGGAAATCATTTTAAACTCGCAGAATACGCCAGACAATTAGAGAACATTACATCCGTTGCAGCAGGTTTTTTTGTTGGCGGAGCAGTAAAAAAAGATGGGACATTAATAATCTGGGGTAGTGATGTTGATAGGTTTTCTAACCCGGATATTGAAAAATTAATTTTATATGAAGGCAGTGAATAAAAAAGGAGAAAAGTAACAGAAACCTTTACTACAAGCGACCAGCACCACATTCGTCATATACATATGATGGTTTGGACAGGCTGGTGAAGCAATCTTTAAGGAACTATAGAAACAATATGTCTTCTATGAGTATGACAATCTGAACAGGCTTGTCCGTAAAAAGGCTCCAGCAGCCGATGGAAGCCTGGCGGTTACCCTGTACATCTATGATGCTGCGGGCAATCTTGTTAAACAAATCGATCCCATCAATTATGATCCTTCTATGGATACCTCCATGCTGGCCATGTCCATGCTGGGCATATCCTATGCCTATGATAAGATGAACCGCCGCACACAAACAAAGGATATCAACGGTCAGGTTCTGGAAAGCATCCAATATGACGCCAACGGCAACGCTGTAAAAATCGTGGATGGCCTTCGCTATAACGGTAATATGGAAACCTCGAAGGGCACAAGCTATGTCTATGACGGCCTGAACCGCGTGATACAGGCCACTGATGCTCATGAGAACAGCCGGTATTACGAGTATGACATCCTGGGGAACCTGACAAGCCAGACCGATGGCAGGGGAAACACCACCAGCTGGGAATATAACCCGGATGGAACCCTTAAAAAGGCAGTCTTCGCCGATACAGGGGTTGTGGAATATACCTATGATCTTCTGGGCAGGAAACTCAACCAGAAGGATCAAAGAGGCAATGTTACATCTTTTGCATACAATGCTTTCAGTAAGGTCAGGCAGGAAAAAGATCCATATAACAATACCGTCCAGTATAAGTATGACCTAAATGGTAATGTTGTTTCCATCCGGGACAAGAGGGGAAGTGTAAGCGTTATTAAATATGATGCCCTGAATCGACCGGTAGAGAAGAGAACCCCCATCGAACTGGACGGCAGCGGAAACTTCATCTATTCCATCGAAAAGATTGTATATGACGAGGCTGGGAACCTGAAAAAGCGTATCCTTTCCGGAACAAAGGACAAATTTGATTCACGGGAAATGGTATATACCTACTATGCCAACAATCTGACAGATACCATCACCGATTCTGCCGGAAGATATTCCAAAAACCACTATGATAAAAACGGAAATGTGATCAAGGTCGAAACCCTGCGCGAAACCGACATTATCGATGTGGAAAGATACGAATATGACAGCATGAGCAGACTAACAAAACAAATCCATCTGGTGGACGAGCAGGATATCCTGAACGCCGGGGGAATGGCAAACCTTGAAAACCTGCGGGATGCCGAATACCCGGACAAGCTACAGGTGATCACAGGCTTTGAATATGACCTGTTGTGCAACAAGG
>JAAYJG010000403.1 GCA_012523055.1 Ruminiclostridium sp.
AAGCATTTCTGTTTCTCCATGTGCAAGGATTTTCTGACAAAATCGTAGTTTTCCTTTCACTATTATAACACAAAAATGCCTTAGAACATAGTGTTTACAATACTTTGACCGTTTTTCAGTAGACCCCACTTAGAGGTATCTCCATCAACCTCGTGCCTCTCATTCAGTCCGTTTCACTCTCTGTTAAGCCTGATACTTCATACTTAACATGGACATCAGTTCTCTCTTTTGCCTTAAAAAATCATCGGTATAAAGCATTTCCCTTTTTCTGGGTCTGTCAAAGCCCGTTTGGATACCACCAGTCAGCTTTCCAGGCCTTGCACTCATGATATATACCCTGTCGGACAGATAGATCGCTTCTTCAATATCGTGGGTGATAAAGAGTACCGTTTTTTTATGGTTTTCCCACACTTCGGTCAGCCAATCCTGCATATGATACCGGGTAAGGGCATCCAGCGCACCAAAGGGCTCATCGAGCAGCATAACCTCGCCCTCCATCAGCCAGGTCCGCAGCAGCGCGGCACGCTGGCGCATCCCACCGGAAAGTTCATCCGGCATGGCTTTTAAAAAGGGCAGCAATCCAAACTCTGACGCCATACTCTCCAGATATGACTTGTCGGTGTCTTTCAATGTGCCTGCCAGCTCCAGCGGCAGAATGATGTTCTGCCAAACTGTTCTCCAGGGCAAAAGCAGGTCTTTTTGCAGCATGTAAGCCAAAACCGGCCTTTTCACGCGAATATCCGTTCCGTTCATCAAAACTGTTCCGGTATATTCCTTCTCCAACCCTGCAATAATACGGAAAAGCGTACTCTTCCCGCAGCCGCTTGGGCCGATGACAGAGATGAACTCACCGGCTTCCACCTGAAGATCCACGCCTTCCAATACCGGCAGTTCTTTGTTTTCAACCTGATATGATTTATATAGGCCGGTAATATCAACAGCCCGTTCCACTACGCCAGTTCCCCCTTTATCAAATCATCCGCATATCGTTGGCTTAAATCAACGCATGATGGAATTCATCCCGGAATACAAGCATGTCATTGTTATGCCCCTGCAGAAAGCCCCAGACTTTCTTCCGGCAAAGGTATGAAACTCCAGCCTCCTGAGTGAATGTTCTATAGAGACAGGGGTTTACGTTATTTGATACATCGATTTCTTTGTTCAGCATCCTTATTTGCTCAGGAACTCATTTGTAAACGCTTTGGTGACATCTATCTTTTGATCAATAAATTCATTTTCAAACAGCCAGTTCATGTACCGCTCCCAAACCTCCTGTTTTTGCATCCCCCAATAGGAAGCATCCGCCTGGTACTTGTCCGCGAGGTATCTCTGGCTTTCCATCACAAGGTTTCGATCCAGCTCGGGAGCATGATCCATTAATATCTCGGCTGCAGCATCGGGGTTTTTCATTGCAAACTGGTAACCCTTCCCGGCTGCCCGCATGAATTTTTCAACGAGCCCACGGTTCTCACCGATGATTTTCTCGCTGGTAATTAACACAGGAGTGTAGTAATCGAAAACCTCCGCTACTGCTCCCAAATCGATATAATTCAGTTCCATGCCTTTCAGGCGCGCCTCTATTCCGGCCCATCCTTCGAAAATCCACGCATAATCGATTTCTCCCGAAGCAGATGCCTGAAAGAAGTCCGCTTCCCCGGTGGTGACAATCTGTACCTTATCCGGATCTGCCCCGACCTGCGCCATGAGATACCGAAGGGTTGCCTCTTCAAGGGGAGAACCCCACCCACCGTATTTTTTACCTTCAAAATCCTTTGGGGTGAGAATCCCTTTTTCTTTCACAGAAGCAAAGCCTGAGGTATTATGCTGAATGACTGCTGCCAGGGAAACCACCGGAACCTGCTGCGCCCTTGCAAAGGTCACGCTTTCCTGGTAGCTTACGCCAAACTGGGCTGTTCCTGCTGAAACAAGCTGCTCTACGGCACCCTCCACAGGCTCGATGATCTGAACCTCCAGACCTTCCTGCTTAAAATAACCTTCATTGACGGCAACGAACAGCCCGGTATGGTTGGTGTTTGCCGTCCAATCCAGCACTACGGTAACATCAGTATTTTGTTCTTTACCACATCCCGATAAAAGAATGGTTATAACGATCATGCATAGCAGCATGCTACTGATTATTCTTTTCATAGCTGATTTCTCCTCCTTACAACCTTCATCTCCAAATAATGAATGATGAAAAACAATAACAGACTCAGTAAGATGATGATAAAAACATCCGCGAACAAAGCCGCTGTTTTAAAAGTTTTCATCGAACGAGTCAGAAAAATACCCAACCCCTTTTGTGCCCCCGCCCATTCCGAAAGGACGGCCCCGGTTATACTATAGGCTGCCGCTATTTTCAAGCCCGCAAAAAATTGAGGCATCGCTTGGGGCACACGGATTTTCCACAGAATCTGTGAAGGTGTCGCACGCATCACCACCAACAGCTCGTCCAGCTCGGGCTCAGTAGAGACAAGTCCTTGAACAAAACCAGCGGTGATGGGGAAAAAGCAAACCAACATAACAATCAAAACCTTGGGCAAAATCCCAAACCCAAACCAGACCATGAACAAGGGCGCCAGCACATATAGTGGAATGGTCTGGCTGATAACCATGTATGGCCAGAGTATTCGGTACAAAGGCCTGAACCTTGCCATCAGCAATGATAGCCCCACAGACAGGATGAGTGCAGATGAAAACCCTAAAACGACCTCCAGGATCGTCGCCAGCGCATGATCCATAAGAATTGGGAAATCATTGACAAACGCCTGATATACAGCGCTGGGAGCAGGTATCAGATAATCTGGTGTCTTCAGCAGATAAACCAGAAGCTCCCACAGCAGCAGTATCACGGCAAAGGATATTGGCAGGCTAAGCTTTCCTGTATTTACCAACCTTCTCATCCATCGTCACACCTTCCGGTTTATAATCGACTTTTACAACCGACAGAACCCTGGTCGCTCCTTCCGCAATGCACAGTTCCTGTGCTCTTTTTATAATTTCCATCATAAGATCATACTCTCCCTCCATGGTAGTCTCCATGGGCCCGACCATGTACTTTACTCCGCTTTGGGCGATCAGCGCAATCACCTTGTCGACCACGGGATAAAGCCTTTCATCGGGAACACTGGGTAGAATCTGTAAGCTTACGTTGACTATGGGCATTTTGTTCACAACCTTTCATGATTTCTCCCGGCAAGTTTTACAGTAATCGTTCTCCTGGCAGCAATTAAATCGGGCTCGATAACTTCAAACAATTCGGAAACAGAGCTTACCAATTATGCGTATCTTCAGGCTTCATGCAAATAATCTGCTCTGAGGCTCCTCTTTCAATACACCGCTTTACCGAAAAAACCAGACAAAAAACCGCCCGGAAAAGGCGGTTTATACCAAAAGCACCCTTCCCTACGCCGGTATGACCCGGATCAGGTTTTGCGGTCGGAGTTGCAAACTCCCTCTCAGCCGACTGCCACCGGCTCCCGCAGGCATATCTTCAATTGAATTATCCTAATATTATTACAGGATCCAAGCCCTGTCAAGTAAAATATCTCCGGCTTTTGTCATTTTGAGCTTGCCAGGTTACTTTCATATTCACCTTTAATAAGTTCATAAGTTGTTACAACAGTATGTGTTTTATCCTGAGCGCAGCGAAGGCTCTTGTCAGGAGTAATGCGATATCCTTCACTTCGTTCAGCAGGCCGCACCTGCTGAACTGTGAACAGTTACCTTTGCCGAAAGTGTCGGCGGCACCCCACTAATAGCTCTTGAACAGTAGCACATGGCTTGCTCCGGATAACCATGAAAGGTTTACCTTACTGCCAAAAGGTTATATAGCAGCACGCCCAGGCCGGCTTCAAGCAGAAAAACCACTGGAATGCCGATCATAAACACTCGATTGCGTATTTTGTGATGGAACAGGAGGCAGCCTAAAAAAATACCAAAACCGCCGCCGATGGTTGTCAGCCTGAAAAACCATTTTTCCGCCAGACGCCATTGACCTTTAATGGCCCATTTCTTGTCCAGTCCGGCCATGAAAAAACCTGTAAGGTTAATACAAATCAATAAGATTGCAATTGCATAAAGTATCTTGGATTCCATTTTTCTCCTTAATAATCTGTTTTCATTGAGTTTTTAACTCCGTAAACAACAACGCGCGACCCGCACGCAAAAAATCGGCCAGGATGCACCTGCCCGATAACCTGCTCTATCCATATTAACAATAATATCAAAAATGTTCAAGACCTTGCACCTGGACAAGCTGAACGTATGGCACAGGTTGTTACTCGTTCACAGGTAAACAGGCGCAGCCTGCTGAACGAAGTGAAGGATCTTGCATTACTCCTGACAAGATCCTTCGCTGCGCTCAGGATGACATCGCTACGCTTAGATAAAATACATACCTCTGAAGCTACTTATGAACTATATTATTGGGGGTGTGAACAGTAACTGTTACTGCCGAGCAATTACAGCCCCAGCAGCTGCAAATGCCTGCCAATATGCTTTTTGAGCCCGTCCATATACTCTTTTTCAAAGGTATGCAGCACGGCAAAAAACTCATCTGCGAACAGGGGCTTTCCACTGTCGTCTTTGGCCTGCAGCAGCAAACCATAGGTGATATGGATGACCTGACGTGAATCATCCCGATTCATCAGGTCTGCAAGATCGGCATCCTGGATTTGATCCAACGCTGGTATGTTCTCTTGCTTTGCTCCGATATGATAATATTTCTTAGCCTCATCCAGGTGCTCCAGTGCAAAAGCGTGCATCCTTCTGTATAAATCCGGCCGATGTGCAGCGATAACTCTGACAGCTTCCAGCCAGTTTGTCCCTGCTGTTTTCAAATGATAGTTCCCGCCGGTTTTCTCCCCAACAATGGGGAACACCTTAAACTTATCACTTCCGGAATGAACGCTGATTTTGTATCCGAAATGATTGGCAATGGCAACATGAACTGAAAACTCGCCAATGAATTGATCCAGTTCACCGATATAATCGATTCCCTTCTGGAATTCACCACAGAACCTTGGGGCCAGGCTGGTTATATTTACTCCGGCCGCGATCAGCTCGGATGCCACGAAATAATGTGATGCCGGGGTCGTGGAGGTGAGGGTTTCATCGATGGACATTTCAAAATCAATAGGCCTTGCGCATTTAGCAATCAGGTTATGATAGATATCCAGCGTATGGTGAATGGCTTTGCCATAAACACAGCCCATACGAACGGCATCTTCTTTTGAGATTGAAAAGCTGCAACCCTCAAGCTGGATCACTTTGTCGGCATAGCTCTCCTCCCATCTTTGACGTTCCTGTGCGGAGAACTGAGCGTACTTTGCTGTAAGCTCGGCACTGCTTTGGCTTGCAGCAATGTTGTCGATATGCTCCGAGCAATCCAGGGTTATCATGGTCATACCGATATCCAGTGCCATTTTCACTTCTTCAGCTGTTTTCAGGTGATCGCCGTCAGTGCCGTAGCCCTTCGTGTAACCCTCCTGAAAAACCGCCCATGCTGCGGCTGATATAACGTCATCATAGGTTCTGCCGGTCAGGTTCAGTTCACGGATGGACTGCTGAGCCAGCACAGGAAATACATCCAGTTCCCGGATGGCTTCAATGTGCCCGGGTGAAGCCAGGCCAAGACGATCTCCCAGGCCGATGGTTATTTTGTGTCCCTGATGGGGCCTGGGGTTTGTGAAAGGGAATATTTCCCGCAGACATCTGCAGTTTTCATTGGTTAACGGACATACCTGAACCCTTTTGTTGTTCATAAAGCATTCCGAGCCTTGAAAACCATTCAGAGCCGGGTCATCACCAACCGTTACAAGATATTTCCCGGCTGCGTCCCTCGCCATCATGACCACAGCATTTCCAATGTTTTGAATGGAGCGCGGGTAAACACCGTACTCTTCGAATCCTTTTTCTGCTTCACCTTTCAGTTCGTCAGCCTTCATGACCCTGACTACAAAATTCCTTACAAAACGTTTCCAATCATTCATTTCCATTACTCCTTAACATCATATTTTTATGATTTTACTCGCAATTTAATGCTTATCGCAGACCAAAACACCAGCATTTATAGGCCTGCGCGCCATTTTCCCAGGGGCAGTAACTGTAGACCCTGCTTATTCCCAAGGTTGTTACAAGTCTATTGTACTGTAACCAAATTGATTATGATATACAGAAATTGTTTGTTTATACTCCAAATAAACAGATTTTAGCCTTCTGTTAAACTTCCATTTGCTAATCAGGGTTTTTTCCTGTATTGCAGCGGCGACAATCCGGTAATCCCCTTAAACACCCTGCCGAAATGGGTCTGGCTGTCAAAGCCCGTCAACTCGGAAATCTGCATAACGCTTTTCCTGGTCTCCTTCAAAAGCTTCTGGGCTTCTTTGATTCGGATATTGTTCAGGTACTCTATAAATGTGAAACCTGAAGTTTTCTTGAATGCCCGGCTTAAATGGCATGGCGTAATGTAGAACTTCTCTGCGACAAGCTTCAGGGACAGATGGTTCATATAGTTTTCCATCAAATAGAGTGCGACCTCCGACATTTTTCTGTGAAGCTGGCTGTTATAAGCGTTACTCTCCTGCTTAAACTGCTCCATATGTCTGTTGATAAAAAGCAGCAGTTCTGCGAGAAGAATCCTCTGATAAGTGACATGGCCGCAAGGTTTCCTTCTGTCTTCGTCCACCATTTTTAACAAGATTGACTGTACGAAAGCTTGCTCTGAAACGTTCAGGTGTATTACCTTTTGATCGCTGAGAAAGCACTGCAGAAGATTCATTTTTTCATCCTGTTGCATAATACAGGACAGAAACTCCTTCTGAAAATAGATCAGAATCCGCTCATGAGAAGCATGATGCGAATTCATCGTCTTATGAATATCATGAACATTGATCAGCACGATGTCCCCTTTGACAACAGGATAAGTCCGGTTTTGGATAAAGTAGTTCCTTCTGCCCTCCACCAGGTAATAAATCTCATAAATATTATGGTAATGACACGCATGCATACTGAAGGTGTTGTCCTGCTTCTGCTGGGCTATATAGAAAGGCTGATTCCGTGCTTCGTAAACATTCAGTTCATTTTCCATCATTTGACCTCACATAACATTTTTAGGATGAACAATCACTTACATAAAAATTATCGGAATAAAAGCGCCAAAATATGATGAATATGATGATTATAATCAAAACAAGTACAGAAAATATTGATATATTGATGTATACTCACAATAAATTGACATTGTATTTTTGTTAAACGCACTTGCATAACGCCAAAACGATATCAACTTCTTTCACAGGTTTAGCTTGTGATAAAGGTCTTTTCATCGGATAGGTTTGGAGGGGTGGATATGATTAAAACAGATAATCGTGTTACAGATGTAAATATAGCTTACATCGGTGGTGGATCCATGGGCTGGGCCTGGGGTTTGATGAGCGATCTGGCAACCGAAGAACAAATGTCGGGAACCGTCAGGCTTTATGATATTGATGCTGAAGCCGCAAAGCGCAACGAAAAAATCGGACTGCGGCTGCAAAAGAATGCCGGTGTGAAAAGCCATTGGGATTATAAGGCTGTTGGCTCATTGCAGGAAGCTTTGACCGGAACTGATTTTGTGGTCATTTCAATCCTGCCCGCAACCTTTGATCAGATGGAAACCGATGTACACCTGCCTGAAAAGTACGGTATCTACCAGGCAGTGGGTGATACGGTCGGCCCAGGCGGGCTTGTCAGGGCCCTTCGCACCATCCCGATGTATGTTGAAATCGCGGAAGCTATCAAAAAATGGGCTCCCGAGGCATGGGTCATCAATTATACCAACCCCATGACCCTTTGTACCCGTACATTATATGAAGTTTTCCCGCAAATAAAAGCATTTGGTTGCTGCCACGAGGTTTTTGGAACGCAGGATCTGCTGAAATCCGCGCTTGCCGACATTGAAGGCATTGAAGCGCCCCACCGGCGGGACATCAAGGTGAACGTGCTGGGAATCAATCACTTCACCTGGCTGGACAAGGCAACCTATGAGGGTCGGGATCTGTTCCCGGTATACAGGAAGTTTGTTGAAAAGTATTATGAAAGCGGTTTCGAAAAAACAGCCAAAGGCCATTGGTTGAATGATTTCTTTTCATCGGCCAACCGTGTCAAATTTGACCTTTTCAAGCGCTATGGCATCATCGCTGCCGCAGGAGACCGCCATCTGGCTGAATTCTGCCCTCCGTGGTACCTGAAGGATCCTGATACGGCGAGTTCCTGGATGTTTAGCTTAACACCGGTGAGCTGGAGAAAGACAAACCTGGTTGAGAGGCGGGAAAAGGGAAATCGTCTTATCAGCGGCGAAGAAACCTTCGAACTGAAACTCACCGGTGAAGATGGAATACTTCAGATGAAAGCCATTGTCGGCCTGGGAGATTTTGTAACCAATGTAAATCTGCCGAACTACGGGCAAATCAGCAACCTGCCCATGGGTGCCGTTGTTGAAACAAACGCCGTGTTCAGCCGCAATAATGTAAGGCCTGTAAATGCCGGAGCACTTCCGGATGACGTTCAAAGCCTGGTATACCGCCATGTTGTCAACCAGGAAACCACCCTGAAGGCTGCCTTGAAAAAGGATAAAGATCTGGCTTTCCGAGCTTTTGCCAATGACCCTCTGATGACAGCCAGTCTTCGCGACGCATGGCAGTTGTTCATTGAGATGCTGCAGGCAACCAAAGCATATTTGCCCGGTTGGAATCTCGACCAGTCTGCAATGCATCCAGGAAAAGCTTCCTGCCCCTCTGGTAGGAAATGAAACTTTTATTATGGGATCTCTTTTCTCTTATTTGAAAACCCGTGCTTCTGATAATATCAAGGCACGGGTTTTTTTCTGGTTACTGAACTCTCCCGCAGTGTTTTGGACGCTTGCCTGTACAGCAGGCTATTGAAGGGCGGTGCGAGATCACACCTTACATATTGGTACCAGCGCTTCAAAACACCACTTACAGGTTGAGGTGGAGAGCTGAGTGATGGATTACAGGAATTTGTAGGTTGTGATATGGTGGTAAACCTCACCCGCTTTTAAAACCGGCGAAGGAAAATGCCGATGTTTCATGGCATTGGGGAAAAACTGGGTCTCCAGGCAGAAGCCGCTCCATTTCTGGTAGCGTACCCCACCTTTCCCAATCATGCTGTCATTCAGATGGTTTCCTGTATATAGCTGAACCCCCGGTTTGGTAGTATAGACCTGCATCCTGCGTCCACTTGCCGGGTCATAAGCTTCGGCACAAAGCTCGGGGGTTTTCCCTGTTCCTTTTAATACAAAATTGTGATCGTACCCTTGTCCACATTTGATATGCGGATCCCGCGACATCAGCCCGGGCTTCAGAGGCTTGAATTCTGTAAAGTCCATGGCCGTACCCGAAACAGGAAGGATTTCACCGGTAGGGATACATTCCTCATTGTTTACGGTAAATTGATCTGCATATATTTTTAATTCGTGATTCACAATATTCCCACAGGTATGGCCTGAAAGGTTGAAATAGCTGTGGTTTGTGAGGTTGATTACCGTATCCTTATCGCTTTTTGCAAGATAATCAATACTGATCGCATTATCATCGGTCAAAGTATAAGTTACCGTTACATCCAGATTTCCGGGATACCCTTCTTCACCGTCCACACTGTGGTAGGAAAGAGTGATCGTGTTCCCGGTTTTCCCGACAACCTCCCAAAATACCTTGTCAAAGCCCCTGGCACCTCCATGCAGATGGTTGTTGCCATCGTTTTTCAACACTTTATATTCCGTACCGTTCAACTCAAACTGAGCATTTTCAATGCGATTGGCATGCCTGCCGACAATAGCGCCGAAAAACGGGCTCATTTTTATGGTATCCTCCAGGTTCTCGCAGCCAAGCACCACATCTTCCAGCTTTCCGTTGCTGTCCGGGACAAACAGGGATACGATGATGCCGCCGTAGTTTGTCACTTCAGCCTTCATCCCGTTGCGGTTTTCAAGAGTGTAAAGCGCTGCTTCAACCCCGTCGGGGGTTTTGCCAAAAAGCTTTTTGTTATCCATGAGCTTCCCTCCAAATTCCATTTTCTTTCCCTATTATACTGCAAATTCTTAAGAACGCAAAGCAGGATTATCATCGTGTTGTTTGCGAGATCCTTCACTTCGTTCAGCAGGCTGCGCCTGCTTACCTAAGCAATCGAAGAATCATGTTTCAAAAGAGCCAAGCAACTGAAACAGCGCATTTCCCAATGCAAGGTAAGTTTGCGCGGTAGTGTAACAAAATTGATAACGTTCTGTAAGTTTACATAATTACGCACTATGGTATGAATTATATGAGAGCTTGCGTGAAGGCCAAAACACGGGCACTGATATAAACGCGCCAATGGCATTTGATTCATATTTGTCCTGTTCACTGGTTTATAGCCTGTCAGCCGGACATCAAAAGTGAACTTCGATACATATGCGACTCAGAACCGCTGGCGGTTTTTCCGTAACAACCGGGTGTATTCAGATTGACCATGGATACCCTGATACAAATGAAAAGGAACGGTGAAAAATGAGTAAATCAATGAAAAAAGCGGTATTCACTGCCGCGTTGCTGGCGATGGGAATTGCGTCAGCCACAACCAGTCTGGCCCAACCCTCTGTACCAAACCTGGACAGTGCAAGCAGCTGGGCCAGGGTTGAAATCGTAAACGCATATGAAAACGGTTTACTGACAGAAAACATACAGCTGGAGTATCAAAAGAGTATTACAAGAGAAGAATTTTGTGAGCTTGCTGTCAAATTATATGGAGCGTTAACCGGCAACACAGGGCTGGATAAAACGGAAAACCCCTTTTGGGATACGGAAAACTCTGAAGTCATCTCAGCATATCATTTAGGAATTGTAAACGGCACCGGGGAAGGCCAATTCTCGCCCAGAGGCACCGCAACCCGCGAAGAAGTGAGTGTCATGATATATCGCACGCTTCTGGCTGCAGGTCTTGATTTAAACACCATAAAAAAGAATCAAACAGCTTTTTCCGACCGGCAATTGATATCCGACTGGGCGAAGAAAGCTGTGATTACCTTGAGAGCAGCAAACGTTATTGATGGGATTGGTAACAATCTGTTTGATCCGAAGGGAACAACCTCCCGTGAACAAGCTATCACGCTGGTGAAAAGAATTTATGAGAAGTTCTCTGAAGACTATGTAGAGGCTACCTACGAAGATTCCCAAGTGATAATCTCACGTGGTGATGAAAGAAACTCTCTAATCCTGCAACTGATGGAGCTGATCCCTGTTGAGATGGGCAAACCTTATCAATGGGGAGGGACGGGGCCAAACAGCTATGACTGCTCTGGCCTGGTTTATGCGCTTTATGAAAAAATAGGAATATCGCTGCCGAGAGTATCCGTGGATCAGGCAACCGCGGGAACCTATGTTGCCCGCGAAAACCTTCAGTATGGAGATTTGGTGTTTTTCGCAAGGGATGGCCAGAATATCAATCATGTGGGAATTTATGTGGGGAACGGTGAGTTCGTTCATGCCCCGCAAACAGGAGATGTCGTGAAAAAGACAACCCTTGAAACAGGCTATTATGACAGTTGTTATTTTACCGCCAGAAGAGTGATTCAATAATCATCCAAAAACCGTGAAGAAACAGGCACAACGATTAAACCTCCTGGAAGGCTTGGTATTTTCAACCGTTCCAGGAGGTTTGAAAAAACATGTCATTGCTGTGGTAAAGCCCCAATATGGTCAGTTTTGGGGGCCTGGCCTGAATGACCATGTAAAGCATGGCCATAAGGTTAGTAGTTCAGAAAAACAGCATCTGTTCAATACGCGTCAGCCACTACTTCAAATGCTTGAAATGAGGCAGGTAATTCCGATTTGCCTCAAACATTTCATCCACCATCTTCTTTATCTCGTTTAGGCTTAACACAGCCGAAGTTAGCGGATCAAAGCAAATGGCATGGAACACCTTCCGGGGATCTCCCTCTAAAGCGCCTTCAACAGCCAGTTCCTCGCAGCGGGCACTGGTGTTCACCAGAACGGCCAGTTGTTCAGGCAGTGCGCCGACATGTATGGGGCTGAGCCCTCTTTTGGAAGCTAAAACCGGAACCTCAACGCAGCAGCCCTGGGGCAGGTTGTCTACCAAACCCAGGTTTCGAACGTTGCCGTTGAATTCAAACAAAGTATTGTCACCGAACACCGCGTTAAAGATATAAGCCGCATATTCGTGGCCCCTGTTCAGATCGATCTTTTCCTGTGCAAACCATTTGTCAATATCCTTTTCCCAGGAGGTTTCACGACTGAGATATTCGTTCAGAATGTATCCATAAACACCCGGGTTCCATCCGGTGCCATGAGTACAATACTTTTCAATGAGTTCGGGCCTTTTCCTGAACCATGCATTATATTCCGAGTTATGTCCGCTTGATTCGGTTACATAATAATCCAAATGCAGGAACATCTCGTTGCGTACAATTTCTTCATTGTAGATTTCTGGTTTTTTCATTGCCTCCTGAATTAACGGGTAAGCATCCTTGCCATTCCATTTGTAATCCAGGTAAAAGGCCTGATGGTTGATCCCGGCGCAAAGATAGGTTATCTCTTCCATGGGGGCGCCAATCCACCTGGCCAGCATTGCCGCGGTTCCCTGCACGCTATGGCACAGCCCCGATATGGTCAGCTTTGAGAATTTGGCCTGCATGGCCCTGCAAAGCATGGCCATAGGGTTGGTATAGTTCAGAAAAACAGCATCCGGGCAATATTTTTCAATATCCGCGCATATTTCGAGCATAACCGGAATGGTTCGAAGCGCTCTGAAAATACCCGCCGGTCCGCGAGTGTCTCCGACATTGATGTCCACCCCGTACTTCAGGGGTATTTCCACATCGTGACGCCAGATATTCACACCTCCGGCCAAAATGGTGCATAAAACGCCATCCGCGCCTTTCAACGCCTCAGCTCTGTCCATGGTTGCAATAACCTGCGCCTGATAATTTCCTTCGGTGATAATGCGCTGAACCGCTTTTTTACTGTATGCCAGTCGTTTTTCATCGATATCCATTAAGGCCAGCGTACAATCCTGAAATGCGGGAAATGTTAAAATATCTTTGACGAGATTTCTGGTGAATCCGAAGCTGCCCGCTCCGATAAAAGCTATCTTTTTCATTGGCTTTCAGCCCCCTTTCGTTACTGGTGGAATCTACATCAATTTTACATGAAAACTCTTTTTTTGTGTATGGTATAATGCATGGGTTTTATGTGTATTTGCTGGTTTTACGGGATTGTATTTCAGGTCTTTGTCTGACATAATCAAAGAAACAGTATTTTATCAAATGCCCTTCGGTGGCGTCCGCAATCCCCAGCTGAAGGGCATTTGATAAAATGCTCGCGGACCGTTCATAATTATCAGAGATAAAATGATTATGACGTTAACTCAGTATACATAATTTTTTGTGAGGTGATACAGCTAAACAAAACACGGTTAAATAACTCACAACCAAAAAACCTAC
>JAAYJG010000051.1 GCA_012523055.1 Ruminiclostridium sp.
CTTCCAGAGAAATATCTTCTCCCTTTTTTGCCAGTTTCCTGGCGATGCTGACCGGGCTTTTTATTCGGCTTTTACAGCTTTCTATGGGGACATGAACACCCCGGACGCGATAATCCTCCTGCAAAATGCCGACTCTTGTAACTATATATTTCGCTGCACTTTCATATAGCATCATCTGCTGTTGAAATGCAAGAACAGATTCAACAATCCCGGAACCGCCCTGATCAATTTTCTCGATCTGAACCATTTGCTTGTTATTCATTTTGTTATACCTTCACCTGTATTTGTTTGCTGCGGACTCCAGTTGTAATGCCTTTATCTGTATTTGTTTGCCTCAGATCACAGCTGCTATACCTTCATCTGTATATGTTTACTGTGGATCATAGCAGCTATGCCTTCATTTGTTTTTGTTTGATATAAACCCCGGCTGTACTGTCACCTGGATTTTGATACAGTTCCCAACTGTACTTTCACCTGAAAGCTGTGATGACAGCATGGGCAGTTCACCCCATGCGCTCCTTTGGTTCTGGGTAAGCGGAGCGTCTTTTTGCAACTGGGGCATCTGCGATATACCTTTGTTTTTCTGTCTGTCCATTTGCTTCTCTGCAGTTTTAACCAGCTTGTAAACTTATGTTGGGCTTTAAGGTACTTTCGGTTTTCCTCCTGTCGTTTCCAGATGTTTTTTGACATGGTTCGAAAAATATATATACCCACCAAAACCAATTCCACATAGTTGAGAATGAAACTTTTCAAGATCAAATTGATAACCAGTAAAGCAATATAAAACCCAAAAATAAACTTGTTCAGGCCATCCATACCATTTCTTCCGTACATAAACCGAGCTATTTTCTCGTTGAAAGGAACTTTTTCTTTTCTCATATTAACCTCCATTAAACCATTAACAGCTAGTAATCACTATTGTAAATCAATCATGATGATAACACCATGTACTTCGCCACAAAATGTTTATCCCCATAAGGGTTGAAAATACACAAAGAAGATAAAGAAATCGTTATGGTCCCGGCTTAAGGAATATCTTCCGGTGGAGTATACCACTGTGAATACCCGGAAGGAGATGAAATATCCTTATCATATTCGTATTGGCTGCCATATCCATAACCGCCTATTAAACTACAACTGCGCAGCAGGAAGGACAAAAACATCTGCGCCAGATTAATATACAGAATAATTCTTAAAAAAGAGAACGGGCGGCGTGCAGGACGGGTTTGGCTGCTTTGAGATTGTGAATTTTGCTGTTGGTTCCCAAAACCAAAATTAAAACCAAATCCTTCACTGTTAAAGAAATCACTAAAGCTCTCGTAAGTATTCTGTTGCCCCTGGTCATAGTTTCCGTTTCTATTGTTTTGGTAACCATTTCCGTTACCATATGCAGATCTACCGTAATAAGAGCTGCCATAAGAACCGCTGTAACTTCCCTGATCAGCTCCGCCGCCGTTACGTAACTCACGGATAGCTTCATACGCACCGTTAATCTCTTTCATTTTAGCTTCGGCTTGCTTATCACCAGGGTTCAGGTCAGGATGATACTTGCGAGCCTGCTGCCGGTATGCCTGTGTAATTTCATCTTCAGTTGCGGTCCGTGGTACGCCAAGCAAAACATACGGATCAGTCATGGATATCTTCTCCTCCCTGGCCTTTCATTGAACCATTGTCAAAGGTGTCAACTTCCTGTTCCAGTGCATCCGCAGCCGCTGATATTTCTGTAGTATCCTTGCCTTTGAGTGCTTTCTTTAATCGTTTCGTTAACTCGCCAAGCGCTGCCTTGCTTTTTCTGTTGTTCTTCATCACGGTATTGGCACGATTCATCACAGATTCCGCACGTCTTCTGGTTTCACTCTCTTCACGCAGAATGGCATCTTCTGCAGCGTATCTCTTTGCATCCGCTATCGCCTGAGCAATTTCTTCCTGGCTTAAATTACCCGAAGCGGTAATGGTGATATCCTGCATCCTGCCGGTATCCAAATCCCGCGCAGAAACATGAACAATGCCATTGGCATCAATATCAAACGTAACCTCAATTTGAGGTACACCCGCCGGAGCAAGACGGATACCGTTAAGAGAAAATCTGCCGAGGGCCTTATTGCCCGAAGCCCTCTCCCGCTCCCCCTGCAATACATGTATTTCAACCGAACGCTGGTATGGCGCGGCAGTTGAGAATACCCTGCTCTTTGTAATCGGAATTGTGGTGTTGCGGTCAATAACTTTGGCAAAATTGTCCCCCACCGTCTCAATTCCCAAAGAAAGCGGTGTGACATCCAATAGGAGCAA
>JAAYJG010000404.1 GCA_012523055.1 Ruminiclostridium sp.
TAGAGTTTCTCACAAACCAATACCAGTCGCGCCTGTTCAAAATAGACAAAATCATTTTCACCGGCGATAGGCGTCAACCCTGTCTCCGCAGCCTTGTCGTGATCTCTTCCTGAATGGGAACCGCAGTAATTCAATGTTTTGCGATAGGAAGAATCAAAAAATGACAGAGTAAAAAATTTGTTGTTTTCCATAAAGGAGAAGGTGTGACGGCTGGGACGCACGAAACAAATCGCCGCGTTTTTGTTCCACAGGAAACCCAACCCGCCCCAGCTTGCTGTCATAGTGTTCCAGGAGCTCATGTTCCCGGCGGTAATCAGCATCCAGTCGGTGCCGACCAGCTTAAACGGGTTGTCGGTAATCTCGGTCGGTTGAATTTCAATAAATTGATTTTCCATTGTATTTCCTCCTCTTTCATTTCACCAATTGATAAAAACAGTATTGCGTCTGTGTTCGATTTTTAGAAGCCCTGTTCACTCAACAGCTCCATGGTTAATTTTTTGGCTAGTATCCCATCGAGGATAACATCCAGCCTGGTGGTGTCATAGGGGTTAAAATGAAGCAGAATGATGGAACCGGCGGATGCTCTTTTTGTGATATGTGCGGCAACACTGTCGGTTATGTCCTCAAGGGGATCATTCTTCAAATCGTAATTACGCAGCACGGCGTAATAGCTTTCAACATTCCATCCCACGGGAGTATAGCCCAATTCTGCTACAACCTGCATAATCCGTTTGCTTCTCGTGCCGTCACCTCCAGGAAGTCGGAGATAAGGAAACTCTTCTTTCATTATCTGTACATAATCCGCGCCAAGTACTTCCGTCGCTGAGGTCTCCCAGGCCAAAACCTGCTTTTTAACCTCATCTGTGGATAATTTGGTCAGATATTTGTGGTTCTGTGTATGATTACAGATCTGATGGCCCTGCTCGATGGCTTGTTTCCACAGATCGGCATGGGTCAGCAGATATTCTCCGACCACAAAGAAAGTACATTTTACATCATACTGCTCCAATACATCCAGCGCTTTTTGAACGGATTTTTTGTTGCCGCCGTCATCAAAGGTCAGACATAAAACGGAGTCATTCTTAAAAGAATTAATTGGGTAGACAAGCTCCGTCGATTTTGTGTTCTCTGCTTTGGGCGTGCTCTCCGGTGCAGTGGTGGTTTCGGGTACCGGAGAGGGAAGCGGTGTGACGGATGGTGTAGCGGGGGTTGCAGAAATTATATCGGCTGCAGGGGATGGAGAGATAACAGAAGAGCCCTGATCAGAAGATATTTTGCTTGGCTGGGTGGTATCCGAAGAAGGTGACGACTCGTAACCATCGGTTTGCAATGTTGGTGAGGGTGTGGTAAGCAATTGCACATCGTTGGTATTGGAGCTTGCGCTGCTAAAAGAACCTTCCGGTAAGCCGGCTTCCGGTATATTCGCAACAGGTATTGCCGTAGCAGAGCAGCCAGCGAGCCACAGCAATAACAAAAAAAGACTGATGAACCTACGGGTTATGGAATGTTTCATGTTCATTTTGTAAACCTCATATAGATGCTTTTAAGTTCCCACATATCATTGTCTAACAATTGCCATAGTTTGTCAATCTTTGCTTACCCTTTTCAATCAGGGAGTAAACATGGTAACTGAAGGGCTGAAGGCTCATAAACAGACAACACCAGTGTAGCATGGCATCTAACTGGCAAGTAGAAAAAAACAACAATATATGCTATTATTGAACTGCTTATTTCGTTCAATTAAGATGCATGATTTTTGAGTGAATCATGTTATGATGTTTTTAGATATAATTTCAACTTTAATTTCAGGTGGAATCCAAAAGGTCAGGCAGGTGATCATTATCAAAACCAACAAAATATCCATCCGTGATATCGCAAGAGAATGTAATGTGTCGGTGGCTACGGTTTCCAGGGTTCTGAACAACAGCCACGCTGTCAGGGAGGACACCCGGGCTCTGGTTCAAAGCGTTATCGAGCGGAACAATTACAAGCCCAATGAGCTGGCCAGGGGTTTATATACACAGCGAACAAAATCCATCGGGGTGATCCTTCCTGAGATCACCAACCATTTTTTCGCGAAGATGTTTCTTGAGATAGAAAAGGCTGCCATTGAGTACGGTCAAACCGTTTTTTTATGCAATACGCTCAGCGATTACAAGCTGGAGGATTTCTATACCGCAAGGCTGGCTGAAAAACAGGTGGACGGCTTGATACTCCTGGGAGGCCATGCCAATGAAACCAAAACCAATGCGCAATTTGTCGCTCTGCTCAAAAGAGATGTTTTCCCCACGCCTGTGGTGATCATCAACGGAAAGCTGGACAATTACACAGAAAATACAGCTGTTGTCAGTTCCGATGAATACGAGGCGATGTTTCAGGCGATCTCTTATCTGACCGGTCTGGGGCATCGCAAGATCGGTTTTTTAGGCGGCAAAAGGGGCATCATGTCCACCGACATCAAGCTGAGAGCCTTGAAGCAGGCCTCACAGCAAAAGATTTTTATCTTAAAAAAAGAATGGATCAAGCACAGCGATTATACCTATCAGGGCGGTGTAAATGCCATGAACGCACTGCTTTGTGAGAAGGAGCTTCCTACCGCCATTATTGCCATCAATGATGAAGCGGCTGCCGGTATTGTGAATACCTGTATCGCAAAGGGTTATCATGTCCCCAATGATTTCTCTGTTTTGGGGTTTGACAACAGTGCCATATCTACCACAACCCTTCCATCCATTACAACCCTATCCCACCCATATAAGGCTTTGGGCTCCATCTCTGTAGATTTGATCAATCAGATGATCAATGAAAAACAGTCAGGAGGAATCTCCTGCATGAGCCTGAAAATGGAGATCGTTGAGAGAGAATCCTGTAAGGCGATATAGCCTTCGATGGGGAATGAACTGAAAAAGGTCGCTTCAATTAGCGAGTGCTTCGTATTTCCGTGTATACCCGGTTTGGCAGATATTCCAGGAGTATTGTCTGTTCATTCACTCAAAAGCGGTCAATCGCTGAAAAACGCGGGACAGTATTGGCGGGACTCTCTTGCTTACGAACAAAACCATCCGGCCGGGTTTGCTTGCGAATTGTTCAATCTGTTACTGTTAACACCCCCCACTAATAAGTTCATATGTAGCTTCAGAGGTATGTGTTTTTTCTTAGCGCAGCGAAGGATCTTGTCAGGAGTAATGCGAGATCCTTCACTTCGTTCAGCAGGCTGCGCCTGTTTACCTGTGAACCGTAACGTCAACCTGTAATAATTTGAATCTTTTTTCAATGAATGCTTGACAAGTTCTTCGATATTCTTTATAATAAAAAATGTAACCGGTTACATTACACTTTTATTTCAGAATGTAACCGGTTACATAATACCGGTGGGGGTGAGAGTATGAAGGCCGGGTTCAAAAAGCTGATGAAAAAAAAGATGCTTTTATTGATGTGCCTGCCCGCCATCGTGTTCTTTTTCATTTTTTCCTATCTCCCGATGCCCGGTGTATGGCTGGCGTTTGTCCAGTTCAATTATAAGGATGGCATTTTTGGCTCAAAGTTTGTCGGGCTTGAAAACTTTCGTTTCCTGGTGATGTCCGGCCAGTTGTGGATGCTGACCAAAAATACGATTTTATACAATCTGGCCTTCATTCTGACAGGAAACATACTGCAGATATCTATTGCCATTCTGTTTAATGAAATGGTGGGCAAGATCCTGCGTGCTTATAAAAAATTCGCCCAGAGTGTCATGTTTCTTCCGTACTTCATTTCCACTGTGGTGATAGGAGTTTTTGCCTACAACTTTCTGAATGTGCAGACCGGTGTCATCAACTCCCTGCTGCGCGAGATGGAGCGGGATACCATCAATTTTTATTCCATTCCGCAGATATGGCCCTTCATCATTGTGCTGGCCTACCTTTGGCAGACCACTGGCTACGGTTCCATTGTATATTTTGCTTCGATTATGGGAATCGATTCCGAAATGATGGAA
The DNA here is from genome assembly GCA_012523055.1 of Ruminiclostridium sp. Lineage (GTDB taxonomy): Bacteria > Bacillota > Clostridia > DSM-8532 > DSM-8532 > JAAYJG01. The sequence continues at coordinate 3,977 of JAAYJG010000404.1, forward strand.
GCCAGCGAAATTGACGGAGCAAACGCATTCCAGCGCATCCGATATATTCTGCTGCCCTGCCTGAAGCCGACCTTTATCATCCTGCTGCTGTTTGCGCTGGGGGGTATCATGAAGGGAAACTTCGGCCTGTTCTACAATCTGACAGGGGCAAGCAATACCGCGCTGTATAATAAAACGGACATCATTGAAACCTTTGTGTTCCGATCCCTGAATGTCAGCTTTAATTTTTCATCAGGTAGTGCCGTTGGTTTGTACCAGTCTCTTTTTGGCTTTGCACTGGTCATGACGGTGAACAGCATCGTGAAAAAAATTGAACCGGATTATTCTCTGTTTTAGCGGTCAGCCTGGTATAAACCAGAGTACAAGCATCTATGATGTTTTAAAAGGATCGTTTGGGGTTTCCAACCATAAAGACCGGTGTTATCTGAACAAAAGTGGGCTTCGCCCACAACCCAATATCGGTACTTACATCTGTAAAACATCAAATTCTTGTTTTTATTTGATGTTTTACAGATGTAAGTTACTAAGAACCTTTTCCAAA
>JAAYJG010000405.1 GCA_012523055.1 Ruminiclostridium sp.
AGCATGGGGGTTCCCCTTAGTATTGTTAAAAACAGGATTTACCGGGCCAGAAAGATGTTAAAAGAGAAAATGGTGGAATATTATGGGGAGGGATAGGAATGCATGCCAAAGATAAAGAGTATTGCGCATATCTGGAGCATTCCCTGCCGGCTGAAAAGCAGGAAAGGTTAAAAGAGCATTTTTCAGATTGCGGGCAGTGCCACCGCGAATTGAATGAATGGGAAAGCCTGTTCGATACCATCGGCATGCTGAGCTTTGATTTCAGCCTGGACGGGTTGGAAGAAAAGGTGATGCAACGAATCCGTAAAGCGGCGAATGAACCTGTTTCACCACGTCTACTGGTGTCCTATATGGCTTATGTTATGGTGTTTCTTTTTATTGCAGGCATTTTCATCAGCCCGGCACTTCAGGTGGGCGGGCAGGTATTGCAGTTTTTACCTGATCGTTTAGCTGCGGCAGGTGTTGGGTTTATCAATGATATCAAATGGCATGCCGTTGATATTGTTTCCTATATTCGCAGATCCACTGTTTTCGATTGGGTATTTTTGCTGATTGCCGGGATAACCCTGATCGCGGGTGGAGCCTATTTCTCTTTTGGAAGCAAACCGCGTAAGGCTTGAGTTACTGTACACACCCCCCACTAATAAGTTCATAAGCAGCTTCAGAGGTATGTGTTTTATCTGAGCACAGCGAAGGATCTTGTCAGGAGTAATGCGAGATCCTTCACCTTCGTTCAGCAGACTGCGCTTGTTTACCTGTGAACAGTAGCAAGCCTGATGCTGAATGACGAAAACTTTCATATTCTATTTGAAAACCCATGATGATCATTGTATAATGAGTATGACTATGAATAGGTACACAGACGGTGTAAGCCGCAGAGGCGTCAGAACCAATGGTTGGCAGGGGGAAATAGAATGATCGTAAGGGAAATTGTTATTAAAAATGAATCCGGTCTGGAATCGAAAGCGGCTGCAATGCTTATTCAGAAAGCTTCTGGATATGCATCAAATATATGGATCGAAAAGAACGCAAGAAGAGCAAACGCAAAAAGCTTGTTGGGGATATTGTCTTTAGGTGTCAGCAAAGGTGAAAAGGTGCTTCTGATCGCCGATGGCGCAGATGAAAGCCTTGCCCTGGACGAGCTGGAATTGTTTGCGAACCGGGGCATGTCCGATGAATAGCCCACAGGTGGTAAATGGCTGAACAAATGGAACATTTGCAGGAAATTTTAAAAAACCTCCCGGATTCTCCGGGAGTTTATTTCATGAAGGACAAAACAGGCCGAATCATTTATGTCGGTAAGGCCAAGATCCTGAAAAACCGGGTTCGTCAATATTTTCAAAACACCGACGAAAAGGATCCCAAAACCAGGGCCCTTATTTCCCGCATTCATCACATCGAAACCATTGTCACCAAAACCGAGGCGGAAGCACTGATCCTCGAGAATACTCTGATCAAGCTCCACAAACCCAAATTCAACATCCTGCTCAAGGATGACAAAACTTATCCTTATATTCGCGTCACGGTCCAGGATGATTTTCCAAAAATCGAGATCATACGCACCATTAAAAAGGATGGTTCCAAATATTTTGGTGCCTACACAAAGCCTTCAGATGTACGAAAATCCATAGAGGTATTGCGCAAAATATTCCCGATTCGCACCTGCAATCGGCAAATCAATGAAAAAGTGCCGCAGCGTCCCTGCCTTTTTTATCATATTGGGCTGTGCTCAGCTCCCTGCGCGGGAAAAATCAGCGTACAGGATTATAACGAGATCGTGCGGGAAGCCTGCAGGTTTCTCGAGGGGAAGCAGGATGAAATCCTGACCGAGCTAGAAGAAAAAATGCAGGAGTATGCACAGAACATGGAATTTGAGAAAGCCGCGGCGATCAGGGACAAACTCAGAAGCATTGCAAATGTCACGGCCAAACAGCTGGTATTGTCCACAAAGATGGAAGATCGCGATCTGTGCGCCTTCATCCGTGACAAGATCAACAGCATGATCGTCGTGTTGTTTGTTCGCGGCGGCAAGCTGATGGGAAAAAACATCAACCTTTTGGAGAACACTTACGATCTGGACGACGGGGAGATTCTGGAAACCTTTATCACGCAGTTTTATGGGAACGGGCGGGAAATTCCTCCGGAAATTCTGCTCTCCCATGCCCCGGCCAATGAGGATATTCTGGAGCAATGGCTTCGGGAGATCCGCGGGAAGAGTGTCCGCTTATATCAACCTGTTCGGGGCGATAAAAAGAGCCAGATCGATCTGGCCATGAAAAACGCCGAAGAAGAATTCGGAAAATACCGCATCGCCTATCTGGGGGCCAGAGAAAACATGCAAAAAGCCCTTGAAAGGCTTCAGGAGGTTCTGACATTTCCTCAGCCACCCAACCGAATCGAGGCCTACGACATCTCCAACACCGGAAGTGACGGGATTGTTGCGGGAATGGTTGTTTTCCTTGATGGTGTGGCTGCGAAGAGCCATTATCGAAAATTTACCATTAAGAACACTGATGGGCAGAATGACTATGCTGCCATGCAGGAAGTGCTGTTCAGAAGGCTGAAGCGTTTCAGCGACGCTTCAGCGGATGAAAGCTTTGGCGAAAAGCCGGATTTAATTCTTGTGGACGGGGGTATCGGTCATGTTCATGCAGCACTGGAGGTGTTGAAGGAACTGAACCTGCAGCTGCCGGTAGTGGGCATGGCCAAAGATGACAGGCACCAGACCTCCATGCTGGTGAACGACAGGATCACCCTGGAATTAAAGCTTGAACCTTCTCTGATGCCCCTTATTGCAGCCGTTCAGGAGGAAGTCCACCGGTTTGCCATCGGCTTTCACCGAAGCAAAAGGCTGAAAGAGCAGCGGAAATCTGCTTTGGATGACATCGAAGGGATTGGTCCCAAAAAGAAAAAAGCACTTCTAAAACATTTCGGCTCCGTCAAAAAGATCAGGGAAGCTACTGTGGATCAGCTGTGTGGCGTTGAAGGAATTCATGCTGCGCTGGCGCAGAAAATCAAAGACAGCTTGAATAATTAGAAACCAAAATCTCATATTTTCTCATGAAGGCCCATAAACATAGAACATCATCAAAGAACAAACAGGATGCTTGAACTTACTAAAGGGGAGTGTGAACGGTAATCAATGAATTCCGCGTGCAACCCGCGAAGGTTTCGTGTATTGACTTTACGATAGGGGTGCTTTATAATGTTGTAAAATGTAAATGGGAGAGCTTCATTCTCCTGGTTTTTAATGAAAAATATCAGTATCAGGTACTCCTGCCAAACACTTACCAAAAGTATATAAACATAGAACATCCGACAGAGAATAAAACCGCTGGAAAAACATAAAACTATAGAACTGTCGTGGTAAGCCAATAAGGGGGATACAGAGAGAAAACAGAAAAGGAGTAACAGCGTATGAGTAGCAAAGAAATATTCATCACTTACGATGGGCTGCGAAAACTGGAAGAGGAACTGGAGCAGCTTAAAGGGGAAAAAAGAAAGGAAATTGCCGAGAGAATCCGTCAAGCCCTGGCATTCGGGGACATTTCTGAAAATTCCGAGTATGATGAAGCAAAGAATGAACAGGCTCAGAACGAGGTGAGGATCGTTCAGCTGGAAAACACGTTGAAATATGCCAGCATTATCGATGAAGATGAGATAGATACTGATGCGGTGCGTCTTGGCACTCGCGTTAAGATTTATGATGCCGAGTTTGAAGAGGAAGTGGATTATCATATCGTGGGTTCCACCGAGGCAGACCCCTCCATGATGAAGATATCCAATGATTCCCCTGTGGGCCGCGCACTCATTGGAAAGAAGGCCGGCGATACCATCGAGGTCGCAGTGCCCGACGGCACAGTGAAGCTGAAGGTGCTTGAAATCTATAAATAAATCAACACGGGTATTGTTTACAGCAAATCCATGGGGTATAATATTTAGATAGCAGAACGGTTTACATGGAAATGTAAGCTGTTTTTGTGTTTGCCGGGAAATTTACCGTGATGCGGGCATTGGTTTTCGGTATTCATGCATGTTTACGGCAGCACAAAAGAACCGCCATGAAAGCCTCAGGCTTGGCGGGAATACATCAAAAGGGGCATCAGGAGGTATATTATGCCGGAGCAGGTAAATCCCAATATAGACGAAGTGCAGGATCTGAACGAGATACTGCAGGTTAGAAGGCAAAAACTGTTTGATCTGCAACAAAAGGGGCATGATCCGTTTAATATTGTTCGTTATGATACGACCCATTCAACCCAGGAAATCATTGAAAATTTTGAGCAGCTTGAGGGTAACAGCGTTTCTCTGGCTGGAAGGCTGATGGCCAAAAGAGGCATGGGAAAATCCAGCTTCTGCGACCTTCACGACCGGGATGGGAAAATTCAGCTGTTCTTCCGCATCAACGATCTGGGGGAAGAAGCCTACGCCGAGTTTAAAAAGCTGGATATTGGCGATATCATCGGAATCAATGGTACCGTATTTAAAACACATATGGGGGAAATTTCGGTCAAGGTTCTTAAATACACGTTGCTGTCCAAGTCACTGCGGCCGCTGCCCGAGAAGTTCCACGGGCTCAAGGACACCGATACCCGTTACCGTCAAAGGTATCTGGATCTCATTGTCAACCCCGAGGTTAGAAAAACCTTTATTCTGCGCAGTAAAATGATCTCCGGGGTAAGGCGTTTCCTCGATGAAAGGGGCTTTCTCGAGGTGGAAACGCCCATCCTGAACACCATCCATGGAGGGGCTACCGCCAGGCCGTTCAACACCCATCACAACACGCTGGATATGGATCTGTTTTTGCGCATAGCGCCCGAGCTATACCTGAAGCGGCTGATTGTGGGCGGTATGGAGAAGGTTTATGAAATTGGCCGCATGTTCCGCAACGAGGGCATGAGCATCAAGCACAACCCCGAGTTTACGATGATGGAAATATATCAGGCCTATACCGATTACAAGGGTTTGATGGAACTGACGGAAGAACTGTGCACCACACTGGCCGAACAGGTTTTGGGGACCACACAGCTGGAATATCAGGGGCAGCAGATCAATTTGGCCCGGCCCTGGGCCAGAATGACCATGATCGAAGCGGTGCGGAAGTACGCGGGGGTTGATTTTGACGCCATCTCCTCCGACAGTGAAGCCCTCGACGCAGCAAAGCAAAAGGGCCTGGACACCGGTAAGCTGATAACAAAGGGCGAGATCCTGAACCTGTTTTTTGAAGAATTTGTCGAAGAGAACCTCATTCAACCTACTTTTATCATGGACTATCCCGTTGAGGTGTCTCCGCTGGCCAAGAGAAAACCGGACAGGCCCGAGTTGACCGAGCGGTTTGAGTTTTTTATCACAGCCCGGGAGTTTGGCAATGCCTATTCCGAGCTGAACGACCCGCTGGATCAGAAAGAGCGTTTCCTCGCCCAGGTAAAAAAGCGCGAGCAGGGTGATGAAGAAGCCAATATGATGGATGACGACTACATCATCGCGCTCGAGCATGGCCTTCCGCCCACCGGAGGCCTGGGCATCGGCATCGATCGCCTCGTGATGCTGTTCACCGATTCCTTCTCCATTCGCGATGTACTGTTGTTTCCCACAATGAAACCGAAGGAATAGAGGGCTTTATACGAAAAAGGGGGTCATTGAATGAACGAAATGGATCAGCAAAAAGCGCTGACCATGATGAGTTTGAATCCGGATGCCAACAAGGATGAAATTTCAAAACGGTATGGCATCATTACAAGAAAGTTTCGCACCATCAAAAAGGAAGACGAAAACGGTTATACCATCGAGGATTATACCGAAGCATATAACCTTTTAATGGGCATCACGTTTGTGGATGAAAAGGAGGAGCAGCGGCAGAAGGAGTTGCGCGAAAATCCTCCATTGCTGGCTAAAATTCTGAAAAAGGATCCTATAAAACTGGAAAACTTTATTCATTACAATAAATGGTTCTTCATCGGCGGCCTTGCATTGATTATTATCATTATTCTTTCCATCCGAAGCTGTGTGAACCAGGTTCATCCCGATTTTTCGATGGCTTTGACGGGGAGCGTCTACGCAGAGGAGTCAGAACCGTTGGAAGCGGTTATAATGGAAAAACTTCCGGAGCTCACTGCACCCCAGGTGCATCTGCTAACGGCCAACCCGAATGACGGCGAATACAATTATGCCATTATGATGAAGCAGATGGCTATGATCACCGCCGCAGAGATAGACATCATGCTGATGGATCAAGATACCTTTGATCTGATGTCACACCAAAACATACTTCTGCCATTTGAAGATCATATGGACATATTACCGTTTACGCAGGAAGAGTATGTGATGGGAGCAATTATTGTTGATGAACCCATCGACGCGGAGCCTGTCATGGGCCCGCAGATGGCATATGCCATCGATATTACCGAAAGTAATTTTGTAAAGGATAATAATATCTTTGGGGAAAAGATCTATGCGGGAATTGTCCTGAACAGCAAAAGGATGGATAAAGCATTGGAATTACTTTCAAAATTGAATTAGGTAGCCGCCTGTTTTTCAGCTGGCTGTTATAACAGCTGAAAATAATGGACATAAACCGAAGCTGCCAAAACGGAGCATGTAAAGCATGAACCGAACAGGTACCCCCCCGATGGGGTTAAGGAGGAGCGCATATGTTTGAGTTGGAGATGGACAACCATGCCGAGCCTGGAAGGGTCAGGATATTTTTGCAGGGGGAAATTGACATATCAACAGCACCCGAGTTTAAGTCAAAACTGTATGACATCGTTGGCGACGGAGAAAACGATATCGCCCTGTATTGCGACGGTCTTTCCTATATCGACAGCACTGGCCTGGGTATTCTGGTGGGTGCCTTGAAGAGGGTTAAAAATCATCAAAAAAGCGTGTACATTTACCAGCTGCGTGAAAACATCCTCAAATTGTTCCGAATCACCGGCCTTGACAAAGTTTTTGTTCTGGAGGAGTCGGTATGAACGGTAATTATGATGAGATAAAAATCCACCTTCCTCAAAAGGCAGACTATTTGGGGTTCATTCGATTGTCCGTTTCCGGGCTTGCTTCAAAGATGGGCTTTGACATAGACACCATCGAAGATATCAAGGTAGCCGTTTCAGAGGTGTGTTCAAGGCTGATATCACAAGGCAGCGAAGCTTGCGCAGACTTTGATATAACCTTCCAGCTTTATGACTGGGGAATCAGAGCAATTCTATCCGTCCAAAACCATGATGGCCGCGACATCTTCGAGGGTGAATCGGGCGATTTTGCAAAAGCCATCATAAGTACGCTGATGGATGAATTCGAAGTATCAGATGATCAAAACTGCATCATCACAATGGGTAAAAAGCTGGGGGACTGAATGAATGGTTAAGAAGCAAGAAAAACAGCTTGCAAGTACGGATTTTGAACTGTTTCAAAAATACCGTGTTGATAGGAATCCATATATCCGCAATGAGATTGTTTCCCGATATGTCTATCTGGCAGAAATTCTTTCGAAGAAGTTCATCAACCGGGGCGTGGATTATGATGATATCTATCAGGTCGCCTGTATCGCGCTGATCAATGCCGTTGAACGCTTTGACATCGATGCCGACGTGAAGTTTGTCAGCTTTGCCACCCCCACCATCATCGGGGAGATCAAGCGCTATTTCAGGGACAAGGCATCGGTCATCCGCATTCCCAGGCGAATTTATGAGGTCTATCAAAAGGTGAATCAGGCAAGGGATTACCTGATGCAGCAGGACAGAAGGGCGCCCCGGGTGGACGAGATAGCAAAGTATCTGAATATGCGCGAGGAAACAATTCTTGAGATCATCGAATCCTGGAATGTTTATAAAATGCAGTCCTTCGATCAAACCCTTTTTGAAGAAGATGATCTGGAACTGCATGAAACCGTCGGAGAGAACGATGAAACCTTTGAGCGGATCAATAACAGGGATTATCTTGAGAAATCGCTGAAGCATTTTGACGAGGCGGAAAGGGCCTTTATCCATCTGCGCTATTTTGAGAACCGCACCCAGAAGGAAATAGCAACCCATTTTAACGTCTCTCAGATGTACATATCCCGGCTGGAGAAAAAAACATTGGAAAAATTCCGAAAAATTCTGAGAAAATAGCGGGAAATACGGGTATATATCAAGCAGGGTTCATATAATAGCTGTAAAAGGACATAGTTGCCCGAATCAGGTCTGGCTTTCCAGGTAAACGGATGTAACTGAAAGCTTTGCAGAAGGAGTTTGCTTGTGAGCGTAATTCAAGGTCAACAGGAACAAACGATATATAACGGTTTTATTCTCAATGACACACATCGGGCCTGTGAAGAAGTGCGTGTGATTTTAGTCGGCATTCAGAATGCGGTAGGGCTGAATACCGATCAGTCCTTTGATGTGCACATCATTCTCAATGAATTGCTGCAAAATGCCATACGACATGGCTGTAACATTCGGCAGAACAAGGTATATATGAATGTTTGCATCAGCGGCAAAGATATGCTGAGCATAACCGTAAAAGATAATGGGAAGGGTTTCGATGTCTTCAAGGTGCTCGAGGAATCACAGAAAAAGCAGGTCTGTCATTGGTCCGAGCTGTCCGAAAATGGCAGGGGCCTTCAAATCGTGAAAAACCTGTGCGATGATATGGTCTTCAGCCAAAAGGGCAACTGCGTTACCGTCAGAAAAAAGCTTTGTTAATCAATTTTGCTTTTCATCCAGTTCTGTCGAGGGATTATGTTTCACTTTGTAATACGATGCTATTGGTAACATGGTGTTCTTTTGTATTTGTAATGAATAGAATTGTAAAAATATGCCACGAAGGTTAGGGAAGGACAAATTTCCTCTGGTAAAAACGAGCTTGATGTGATAAAATAATATCGTACGTAGTGTTTTGGTTTGTCGGCGGAAAGAAAACCCGCAAGAGCTTCAGCACGGTGAATATCACGGTTTATGCTGTAATCACGGGGAAATCACCGATTCGTGTTAGATTTATTTTCAGTGTCTTCATACTGCAGCCACAAAGCGAACGTATGATAGGGTATGAAACGGAGTGATCAAGAATGATGAAATGTTCGATCTGCAAGGTGAATGTTGCAGTTATTTTTATAAACAAGGTCATAGACGGCAAGCAGCAACCAACGGGGCTATGCCTTTCCTGCGCGCAAAAGCAGGGTATGGAGCCTCTGAACCAGATCATCCAGCAAACCGGCATGACCCAGCAGGATTTTGAAAACCTGAACAACCAAATGGCAAACATGTTTGACAATGTGGATATGGACACCCTGAACGAAGCCCTGCCGGATGGTGAAGATAACATAGGCACCCAATTGCTGCGTTCATTGGCGGCTTCTGAAAGAAACAACCAAAACAAACAGGAGGAAACCGAAAGTACCAGCCATGACGGGGTAAGGGTGAAGGCGCGAAAACCCGCACCCAAGCGTAAGTTTTTGGATACGTATGGTATAAACCTTACCGACAGGGCGGAAAAAGGTGAGATAGACAAAATTATTGGCCGCCAGCGTGAAATTGAAAGAGTGATCCAAATCCTCAACCGCCGCGCCAAGAACAACCCGGTGCTGATCGGTGAGCCTGGCGTGGGTAAAACGGCCATTGCGGAAGGGCTGGCCGTCCGAATCATCAATCGGCAGGTACCTGCAAAGTTTTTCACCACCGAGGTATATCTGCTGGATCTGGCTGCAATTGTAGCTGGTACTCAATTCAGGGGCCAGTTTGAGGCCAGAATGAAATCCATCATCAAAGAAGCCCAGGAGAGCGGCAACATCATTTTGGTGATCGATGAGCTGCACAATATCGTTGGAGCGGGGGACGCTGAAGGCGGTTCAATGAATGCGGCCAACATCCTTAAGCCTGCCCTGGCCCGTGGTGAGGTTCAGGTGATCGGCGCCACAACCCTCGATGAATACCGCAAGCATATTGAGAAGGACGCCGCGCTGGAAAGGCGGTTTCAACCGGTTATCGTCGATGAGCCCTCTGAAGAGGAATCCATTGAGATTTTAAAGGGAATTCGACATTATTACGAGGATTTTCATCAGGTCAGGATATCCGACCAGGTCATCGAAGCGGCTGTGAAGCTGTCAGCCCGGTATATCCATGACAGATATCTTCCCGACAAGGCCATTGATGTGATCGATGAGGCAGGTTCCCGGGTGAACCTGCAAAATCACGGCATGGCCGAGCTGGAAGCCCTGAAGCTGGAACTGCAAAAGGTCCAGGAGGCTAAAGAACAGGCGGCACAGCATGATGATTACCGAAAAGCGGCAGACTATAAAGTAGAGGAATGCAGGCTGCAGGAGAAAGTGAACCAGCTATCGCAAACCAGTGGAACCGCCGATGTCACGGTAGAAGACATCGCTTTTGTCATCGAATCCTGGACGAAAATTCCGGTTCGGACCATCACCGAAGCCGAAGCACAAAAGCTGATGGTTCTCGAGGACAGGCTGCACAGAAGGGTGGTCGGCCAGCATAAGGCCATTGAAAGCCTGTCCAGGGCTGTTCGTCGCAATCGTTCCGACTTCCGGAAAAAGCGCAAGCCTAATTCGTTCATTTTTGTAGGCCCCACGGGTGTGGGAAAAACAGAGCTGGCAAGGGCCGTGGCTCAGGAGCTGTTTGGTAATGAGGACGCGATGATCCGGCTAGATATGTCCGAGTACATGGAAAAACACACCGTATCCAAGCTCATCGGCGCTCCTCCGGGTTATATCGGTTTTGATCAGGGCGGGCAATTAACAGAGAAAGTGCGCAGGAGGCCCTATTCTGTCATTCTGATGGATGAAATTGAAAAAGCGCACCCCGATGTTTATAACATGCTCCTTCAGATCATGGAGGACGGCCGGCTTACCGACAGCCATGGCCGCACGGTTGGGTTTGAAAACACCATTTTGATCATGACCTCCAATGCGGGCACCAGCAACAGAAGCTTTGGCATCGGCTTCAACAATGAAAACCAGGCTGCTTTGGAAAAGCAGGTGATGGACGCAGTGAAGGAAACCTTCCGCCCCGAGTTCCTGAACAGGGTGGACGAGGTGATTGTCTTTGATGTGTTAACGAAAGAACAGTTGAACGAGATTGTCGATCTGATGCTGAAAGAGGTTGCGCTGAATACTGCCGAAAAGGGAATTGGTTTCACGGTCAGCGCCGCAGCGCGAGAAGCCCTGGTGGAAAAGGGGTACAGCCCGAAGTTTGGGGCAAGGCCGTTGCGCAAGAAAATTCAGCTGTATATCGAGGACGAGCTGGCTGAGAGGTATCTGCGCGGCGAATTAAAAAGCGGATCGACGGTTCAGATTGACTATGCTGCCGACCAATTCAGCTTTTTGGTGCAAGCTGCACCTCAGATGCTTCCCGCACATGGCTTGTCCCTGGTAACGAAGAGCTAAACGATTTTGTAAGTTGTCCGGTAAAAGAAAACAACGAAATGCATCTGTTATTGTTCGCGGGGTAATACACTTTTGAACAATGTTTTATATGAGGCGGATGGCGAAAGCCATTCGCCTCATGTGCTTTCTATGCAATGTTTCTAATTATACCAAATCTTCAAAATAACAAAAGCAAACGTTTAAGTAATATAATTTATCTCATTGCCAGTTCAGGCATCATTTGAATGATTTTACCATCAAGTGCCTTACCATTTGCTTTTTTATTACGCTTTACACCATCTGAACCCCACGTTCCCCACTGTTTGAAGAAAAACGCAACGTTCTGTTCATTCGTTTGATTCAATATTGAACGCACCCATTCGGGTTTCATAGGTCGCGCCTTAACTCCGCTCTCCCCACCGACGATTACCCAATCTATACCTGATAGCTCAAGCTCTCCTAAATCTTCGATAAGCGGTTCACATGATAAAAAACGAATTGGGGCTTGTAACTCTCTAAGTGAATCAATGCGTGATTTTTGAGCAACTGCCTCAACGGTCACTCCTAACCAAACATTTTCAGGAATAACGGATTGAGAGAAATACTCTGCCATTCGTGCAGCCCGTTTAGTAAGGATTTGATAGCGGTGATGCTTTGTCTGCTGAACCGTATCCATAACCCTATCGATAAATGCAAATGGTACTGACTCGTGAAAAAGGTCAGCCATAGAACAAACGAAAACAGTATGAGGCTGTTTCCATTTGAATGGTTCACTAAGCGCATCTTCGTGCATTGTGGGGACAAATCCATTAGCGTACTTGGCCACGCCCATTGCCTTAAGCCTGTTTGCCATAGTTTCGGCATAACAATGAGCGCAACCACTGGAAAATTTCGTGCAACCTGTTATTGGATTCCACGTTCTATCCGTCCACTCAATTTTTGTTGTTCTCATATCTACCCTCCGAATGTTATTCGCATATCATCAGAAAAAGTACCTTTGCGTGGCGGTTTACCTGTTTTAGAGTTAATGGCCGCAATCTTTTCGTCTTCAAGCATCGCTTTAAGAACCTCTTTATAATTCTTCCTGATATATGGCTTATCAACGCTATGTTCTTCGTAAAGTCTATTGAAATCAAGCGTGTGTCCTTTATACTGTTGCAATAACATACCCTGCAAATCATCAAGCGGACGTGAAAGCATATCGAATAATGAGCCTTGCTTGAAGTGCGCATCACGTGGATTATATTCAAATGATGCAACTCCGCCGATATTATCTGAGCTTTCTTTATACATTATTTCTTTCATAATGTCATATCCACGGAAACCCTTACTAAGAAATATAAGATGATGGCTGGTTCGCGTGCCTTCGTCGTTCTTGAACCTAAATGGCAGAACATATTGACTACCATTATTCCGCAACGCATCACATAATGCCTGAACTACAATTATCTCGCGTTCTTCAGGAGATTTATTTTCACAATCACGTCGAACGACATTCAAATGCTCTTCACCGAACAATGAAGCCATATGATGCTTTATTGCATCATTATTAACGCCCATATTGACACGATTGTAATTGAAGAAAAAGACGCAGTCGCATCCCCAGTCCTTAATAATTGACGAAACAAGATTTAGAGAAAGCCCTTTGTATCCCCATGGGTCAACAAAAAAGAATGTAGGTACTATTCGCATACCGTTAAACATTTTAGCGATTTCATCACCCACTTCTTCATTGAAAAATGAAGGCGGGTATTTAAGCCTTTTAATACCATCCAGTTGACTTATAGCTGTTTTCAGACTTTCTATGTTTTTTGTATCTTTATCGTTGAACAACGTAACCATACGATTGGTCAAATCAGAGCTAGAGAGAATTGTTTCCAGAACCAATAATGGTGTAGATTTGCTTTGGTCATCATATCTTCCGGGGCCAGCAAACAAATCGATGTACGCCATCTTCTGAGCGTAATGGAGGTATTTCTTCTGCGTGGCAAGAATGACATTTGCCCATGCAGAGAAATATTTAGATACAATCCGTGCTTTTATAAGGGATTGTTCGCGTTGCTCTTGGAAAAAATCCATTCTTGCAGGTTTCCTCCTTTATCAATAGCTAGAACAGCTTTAGCCATATAATTTCCATTTTTTATTGTATCATTTATATCTGGATAAGGCAACACACTGATATTTTTGGAATATTATGGTGCATAGTTGCCCTGTAACGTTTTCGTTCTCATAAAACAAAACACCATATTTTGTAAAAGCATTGATATTAAGAACAAGTACGATATAATAAAATATGTAAACAATAGAACCAGAGAGGTAGATGAAATGGCAGTAAAAAAGAGTGAATTGTATAGTTCATTGTGGAATAGTTGTGATGAGTTAAGAGGTGGTATGGATGCCTCTTTGTATAAGGATTATGTATTAACCTTGTTGTTCGTAAAATATGTTACCGATCGCTACATGGGAGATCGCTATGCTGAAATAGAGATTCCTGAAGGAGGAAGCTTTAAAGATATGGTCGATGCCAAAGGGTCGAACGGCATCGGCGACAAAATGAACAAGATAATCAGTAAATTAGCCCAAGCAAATGGCCTTAGCGGAATAATTGATGTTGCGGATTTTGATGATGATACAAAGCTAGGCAGTGGTAAGGAAAAGGTTGAAAAACTAACCAACCTCGTTTCTATCTTCCAAAATGAATCCCTGGATTTTAGAAAGAACCGCGCTGGCGGGGATGATATCATTGGAGACGCTTACGAATATTTGATGAAAAATTTTGCTTCTGAAAGCGGTAAGAGTAATGGGCAGTTTTATACACCGGCTGAGGTCTCCAGAGTTATGGCTAAAGTAATCGGTATAAGTGGTGCTACCAAGGCTTCCCAAACCCTTTATGATCCGGCATGCGGATCTGGATCCTTGCTCATCCGGGCTGCTGATGAAGCTCCAAACGGTGTTACTATTTATGGTCAGGAATATGATACTACAACAGCCGGTCTGGCAAAAATGAACCTTGTTTTGCATAATAAATCGACCGGAACAATCACAAATGCGAATACCCTATCCAATCCGCAGTTTAAGGATAAATATAATCCCGAAAAGCTTGAACGTTTTGATTTTGCTGTAGCAAACCCTCCCTTTTCCTATAAGTCCTGGGCTAATGGAATTGATACAAGCAGTGACGAACGCTTTAAAGAATATAAGGCAGCTCCGCCTGATAAAAACGGAGATTATGCCTGGTTGATTCATTTCACCCATTCGCTTAAGCCAAAGATAGGCAAAGGCGCGATTATACTTCCCCATGGTGTACTTTTCAGGGGAAATGCCGAAGCAACTATTCGAAGGGAGATCATTGAAAAAAGAATTCTTAAGGGAATTATCGGTTTACCAGCAAACCTGTTTTATGGTACGGGTATACCGGCGTGTATTATTGTCATTGACAAGGAAAATGCGAATGCAAGACAAGGCTTGTATATGATTGATGCAAGTAAAGGGTTCATAAAGGATGGCAATAAGAATAGACTCCGTGAGCAGGATATCCGAAAAATTGTAGAATGCTTCAATCAATACAAGGAAATTCCGAAATATTCGAGAATGATCCCATACAGTGAAATTGAAAGCAATGACTATAATTTGAATATTCCCAGATACATTGATAGTAGTGAGGCAGAGGATCTACAAGATATTGCCGCCCATTTGTCCGGAGGAATACCAAAAAAAGATTTGGATGAATTATCTTCCTACTGGAATGAGTTCTCTTCTTTGAAGACCGAGCTTTTCAAGGCGAGTTCACGTGAAGGTTATCTGGAACTGAATGTAGAGATAGAAAATATTAGAAATACTATATACCACAATGATGAATTTGAAGGCTACGCAGAGAAAATTATGAAAGCTTTTGAACAGTGGAAGCAAGATAACTGGAATAAGTTCAATGATATCATAAATGGAGACCAGCTAAAGCATTTTATTGAAGATATCGCTAAAAGTTTAATAAGTAAATTCAGTAAAATTTCGTTGATTGATAAGTATGATGTGTTTCAGTGCTTGATGAGCTTTTGGGAAGAAGCCATGCAGGACGATGTTTATGCCATTGTATTTGATGGTTGGAAATCTGGAAGAGATATTGAACGTGAAATGGTAAAGAAGAAGGATGGCTCTATAAGCGGTAAAATGAAGTCTTTTGAAGGGAGAGTAATCCCCAAAAGTTTGCTCATTAATCAATTTTATACTGAGGAAAAAGCTGATATCGATAAGCTTGAAAGCCAGCGTGATGATACAGTCAGAATGATGGATGAGATGAAAGAGGAGCATAGTGGTGATGAAGGCTTACTTGCTGAGGTAATAAATGATAAAGGCAATATTGCCAAGGGGGATCTACAAAAGCGGATAAAGGAAATAAAGAACGATAAAGAATCTAAAGATGAGCTCAAAATACTACTCAAATATGAAAGGCTAATGACGGAAGAAGCAAAACAAAATTCCGATATTAAGGCCGCGGTATTTGCATTAGATAAGCTTGTATATGATAAATATGAAAAGCTTACGATTGCACAGATAAAGGATTTGGCGGTAGAGAAGAAGTGGTGTCAAACCTTATATAAAGGCATTGAGGAAATCTATTCTGCCATATCCCGTAACTTAACAAATCGTATCATGGAGCTTGTAGACAGGTATGAAAAAACGCTGCCGCAAATAGAAGAAGAGGTTGCCAATTATGAAGCTAAGGTGAAATCTCATCTGGAAAGGATGGGGTTTACATGGAATTAAAGAAGGGCTACAAGAAGACGGATATAGGGGTTATACCAGAGGATTGGGAATGCCTTAAAGTTGAAGATTGTGTATCAATAACAACTGGGAAAAAGAATACGGATGATAATATTGCTGATGGTTTGTATTCCTTTTTTGTTAGATCGCAACAGGTTGAGAAAATTAATTCGTTCTCATTCAACTGTGAAGCAGTTTTAACGGCAGGAGATGGTGTTGGAACCGGTAGAATTTTTCACTATATCAATGGGAAATTTGATGTTCATCAAAGGGTCTATGTAATGACTAATTTTAGGAATGTAACTGGTAAGTTTTTTTATTTCTATTTCAGTAGTTACTTTTATAATGAAGTTAGTAAATATACAGCCAAATCTTCTGTTGACTCAGTTCGGAAAGACATGATTGCAAAAATGTCATTACTCACCCCGCCAATTCCAGAACAACATGCGATAGCTTCAGCCTTATCCGATATAGATAACCTTATTGACGTACTAAACAAGCTAATTGATAAAAAGAAAAACATTAAGCAAGGTGCAATACAGGAGTTGCTAACAAGAAAGAAAAGACTAGATGGGTTTAGTCGGGAGTGGAAGACAATTAATTTGGGTGAGATTCTAGAGATCGGACATGGAAAGTCACAGCATGAAATACTTGATTTAAACGGTAAATATCCTATTTTAGCGACAAGCGGAGAAATAGGCAGAACCAATATGTTTCTCTACGATAAACCATCGGTACTAATTGGAAGAAAAGGGACTATTAATAAACCACAATATATAAACACACCTTTTTGGACAATAGACACCCTTTTTTACACAAAAATACATGATAGTGTTCACCCGAAGTATTTGTACTATTTATTTTGCACTATTGATTGGTTACTATATAATGAGGCTTCTGGGGTTCCCAGCTTAAATTCAAAAACAATTGAATCCATTGAAGTGTATATCCCCATCCTTGAAGAACAAACCGCAATTGCAAACATCCTATCCGACATGGACGCAGAAATTGAAGCACTTGAGCAAAAACTAAACAAGTACAAAAGCATCAAGCAAGGCATGATGCAGGAACTTCTTACAGGCAGAATCCGACTGGTATAGGAGGTATAAAAATTGAGTGGGGTTGGCGAAAGAGAAAGAGTTACACAAAACCGGGTGGTGAAACTTTTCCGTGAGAAACTGAATTACAATTATCTTGGTAATCTATACTATCGAGATAACCCCAATATCGAGGAAGAGCTAATAAAACAATACTTGTCCTCTAAAGGCTATTCCCCCGAATTAATTCGCCGCGCCATAAATGCTCTGCAAGAAGCAGCCAAAAAACCAGATCTGTATTATGCCAATAAAGATGTATATTCGCTCCTTCGCTATGGTGCTTCTGTCAAAGAAGACGTTAGTATGCACAATCAGACCGTCAAGTTTATTAATTGGGAAGAGCCCCTTAAGAACAATTTCTATGTAGCGGAAGAGGTTACCGTTCGTGGTGAACACAATAAAAGACCTGATATCGTTCTATATATCAATGGTATTGCCGTAGGTGTACTTGAACTCAAACGGAGCATTGTATCTGTTTCAGAGGGTATCAGGCAAAGCCTGGATAATCAAACCGATAATTTTATAAAGCCTTTCTTCTCTACCATACAGTTGGTTATGGCAGGGAACGATACTGAAGGTCTTCGAACTGGAGTTATAGATACAAAAGAAAAGCATTTTATCGAATGGAAAGAGGATGAAAAGGCTACAGATGCTTTGTCACTCTTTATTCAAGCGCAGAGCGAATCAGAAAGCTATAAAATGGATCGTCATTTAATCAGCCTTTGCCAGAAAGAACGTTTGATAGATATTATCTATAACTTCATTGTTTTTGACAGTGGTTATAAAAAGATATGCCGCCATAACCAATATTTTGGAGTATTAGCAGCAATACAGAGAATCAAAGCGAAAGAGGGCGGTATTATCTGGCATACCCAAGGTAGTGGAAAGAGCTTGACCATGGTATGGCTATCAAGATGGATTAAGGAAAATATCTCAGCATCAAGAATTCTCATTATTACCGACCGTGAAGAGTTAGATGATCAAATTGAAAACAAGGTCTTTGGTGCTGATGGTGTTGGAGATGAAATCTATCGAACCAAAAGCAGTGATGATTTAGTTGGCAGACTAAATGTTGAATTGCCAAGAGTGATGTGTTCGCTGGTTCATAAGTTTGGTCGTAGAGGTGATGAAGAAAAGGCATACGATAGCTACATAGAACAGATTATGGCAAGCTTGCCACCTGGATTCAAGCCGAAGGGAGAGTTTTATATTTTCGTTGATGAGTGTCATAGAACACAGTCAGGAAAACTCCATGATGCGATGAAGAAGATTCTTCCGGATGCTGTATTCATAGGTTTTACGGGCACTCCTTTGCTTAGTCGAAAGGAAATGGCAAAGCGTGGGATAAAAAGCAGCATAGATATTTTTGGAACTTATATACATACTTATAAATACCCTGAAGCAGTAGCTGATGGTGTAGTTCTGGACTTAAGATATGAAGCCAGAGATATCCCACAGGAAGTGGTTTCTCAAGACAAAATAGACCGCTGGTTTGATACAAAAACGAAAGGCCTTACAGATCTTGCAAAGGCAAAACTAAAAAAGCGTTGGGGCACATTGAAGGAAGTGTATAGTTCTGAATCAAGGTTATCTAAAATTGTTACAGATATTGTTTTTGACATGGAAACAAAAGACAGACTGATGGATAACCGTGGTAATGCCATACTGGTCGCATCAAGTATATATGAAGCCTGTAAATACTATAAATTATTCATAGATAATGGTTTTACTAAATGTGCTATTGTAACCTCGTATTCCGGTAATATATCTGAAATCAAAGGTGAAGAGACAGGAGAGGCAAGGAAAACAGAGAATCAATTTAAGTATGTCGTTTATAATAAAATGCTAAATGACAGGGATGTTGAAACCTTTGAGCAAGAAGTAAAGGAGCAGTTTATTAAAGAACCTGGTAAAATGAAGCTGCTAATTGTCGTAGATAAGCTTCTTACCGGTTTTGATGCACCCAGTGCCACATACCTGTACATTGATAAATCTATGCAGGATCATGGCTTATTTCAGGCTATCTGCCGTGTTAACAGGCTTGACGGTGAAGACAAGGAATATGGTTATATCATAGACTATATGGATCTTTTTAAGAGCTTGGAAAAAGCCGTAGCTGATTACACCTCTGAAGCATTTGATGGTTTTGAAGTAGCAGACGTAACCGGATTGCTTAAGAATCGTGTCCAAGAGGCCAAAAAGCACCTGGAAGAGCTGCTTGAGAGCTTAAGAGCACTGTGTGAACCAGTAAAAATGCCTCGATCCACGCTGGAATATATTAAATATTTTTGCTTCGAACATGATGGGGATGTTGATGAGCTTGAAGAGAACAAGCCCAAACGCCTGGCTCTGTATCAATTTACTGCATCACTACTTCGTGCCTTTACAGAGGTGATAGGTGACCTGGATGAATGTGGTTACACTGCAACACAGATTACAGAAATAAAGCAAGAAGTTGTCCATTTCCAGAAGGTTAGAGACGAAATAAAGCTTGCCAGCGGTGATTATATAGACCTAAAGAAGTACGAAGCAGATATGCGCCATTTAATTGATAATTATATAAGTGCTGGAGAAAGTGAGCAGCTATCAACCTTTGATGATATGACACTTATTGAGTTAATCGTTGAGCGAGGAGTCGAATTTGTCCACGAGTTACCAGAAGGTATGAAAAAGAATAAGCAAGCTGCCGCAGAAACCGTTGAAAATAATGTGCGTAGAAAGATAATTGAGAGAAGCAGTACAAACCCGCTTTATTATGAAAAAATGTCAGAGCTGCTTCAGAAAATTATTGAGGAACGGAAAAATCAAAAAGTTGAATACAAAAAATATTTAGAAAAGATAGTTGAACTTACAAGACAAGTAGAAAAACCGGAGGAATATTCCGGATATCCCTATAAAATAAAAAAGTCACCCGCACTACGAGCGTTTTATGATAATGTTACAAAAGATGAAGAGCTTATTATGAAAATCCATCAAAACGTTTTGGCTGTGAAACCGGATAGGTGGCGTGGAGACAGGGCTAAGGAAAATGTTATCAGACGCGTTATTTATGAAGCTACCCAGGATGATGAAGCAGTAGATAAAATATTTAATATTTTGAAAGAGCATGGCGACGTATATGACAAATAAACTTGTTATTTCTGAAATTGAAATAGAAGTTCAAAAGAAGAAAATTAAGAATATGCATTTATCGGTACTGCCTCCTGATGGGAAAGTGCGAATATCAGCGCCTGTAAGCACTAAAGATGAAACAATAAGGCTTTTTGCCATTACAAAAATTGGATGGATAAAAAAGCAAATAGCAAAATTTGAAAACCAGCAGCGTCAAACCGATCGGGAGTATGTTTCAGGCGAAAGCCATTATGTCTGGGGAAGACGATATAGGATGGAAATACTGCATAACCATATTAACAGTGTGGAAATCAAAGGCAACAAAATTATCTTAACTGTTCGGGAAACCAGTACAACCCAACAGAGAGATAATGTAATGATAGAATGGTACCGTAAGCAGCTTAAGGAAAAGCTTCCGATGTTTATTGAGAAATGGGAAGGCATTATTGGTGTACAGGCTGAATCAGTCAGAGTAAAAAATATGCTTACGAAATGGGGAACTTGTAACACTCAGACTAAGCATATTTGGATCAACTTGCAACTCGCAAAAAAACCAATAGAATGCCTTGAATATGTTGTAGTCCATGAACTTGTGCATCTATTGGAAAAAACACATAATTCGGTTTTTATAGATTACATGGATAAGTATCTTCCGGATTGGCGGGTAACCAAAGACTTGCTTAATAATTTTATTATGGATCAATACTGGGAAGAATGAACAGAACGTACCGTTAGTTTGAAGAGTGGGAGAAGAATTATAAGCACTTTGGAGGGTTAATAAAAATGGAGGCTGTAACTACAATCCGTAAAATGCTTGCAAATAACAGAATATTCGTACCATCCTATCAACGTGCCTACTCTTGGGAGATTGATAGTGAGGGTGTTGCTCCAAAGCAGGTAAGCGTATTCTTATCTGATTTGAAACAGTAAATAAAAAGTGGCAGTTCCACACCTTATTACTTCGGCCATTTTCTTTTTGAGAATAAAAGCAATGACCAATACGCCATCATTGACGGCCAGCAAAGACTTACAACCATCGTTATATTCTTGTCAGCCCTTTTTAGGCGTTTGGAAACATTACAACCATTGTCAGAAAATCAGACTGAGTGCCGTGAGGACATTATAAAGCGCGGTAGTCGATATCGTTTTGAAACGGTGGATTATGACTCACGTGTGCTGAAAGATTATATTATCGATGGCATAAGGACGTCAGTGCCCACTGATACTACCTCTGCAGAGCGTATCAAAGAAGCGTATGGCTATTTTGTCGACAAACTTAAAAAGGCAAATTATGCAACACTTGAAAAGTTGCTTGACTGTGTTTCTAACGCTCGGTGCACGACACACATTGTCGAATCTGAACCTGAAGCTATTCAGATGTTTATTTTCCAAAACAACCGAGGCAAAAAACCGACATTACTGGAGATAATCAAAGCGGAACTTATGTTTGCTGTTCATATTGCACCGGGTGAAAAAGATGTTGACGTAATAATTTCAGAGCTAAAAGAACGCTTTGAGAAAATTTACAAATCGATTACCCAAATAGAATATAGTATCGATGAAGATTATGTTCTGCTATATACCCTCCGCGTGTTTGATAACTCATTATGGGTCGAACGTGACGATATCATCAAGAGAATACGTGATAAACTCAAAGATGAACCGATTAAGTTTTCAAAAGAATTCGCATTATATCTTGAGGACAGCTTTACTCATTTGGTTAGTTTCTTTACGGTAAATAACAAGAATTATGAGATTGCATCGCTTATCCAGCTTGGTGGGATTGGTATAGCGATACCCTTTATTATAAAAGCGTATCGTTTTGGTGTTGACCTCAAAGACAAGTTGCGGCTAGTAGCCGCATTAGAAAGTATTCTCCTGCGTCAAAGGCTCATAGGAACACGAGCAGATGTGCGCTCACGAATCGGCGTAGCTTATCAGGAGTTCAGTGAAAACGCGTATAGTGTTGAGCCGATTATCACAGCCATCGAAAAACTAAAACGTGCTGACAGTAATAGTGAATGGTGGTGGGCATATTGGAACGATGATGCACTTATAAACTCCATTCAGGGCGGGCTTAACCATGATGTTGGAAAATTTTTGTTATGGAAATATGAGAACTATTTGCTTTCTCAAGGGAAAGGCGGGTATCACTGGCTACCGTATTCCGCTATCGACGACCCTGAACTGGAACATATCGCTCCTCAAACTAAAAACGAAGATGTAGCTTCCGATTATGGTAAATACGATGAGGTGTTCGTAGAGCAATATTTGAATTGTTTGGGTAACTATTTACTCATATCGAAAAAACATAACGGCTCTATCGGTAACAGTCCGTTTAGTCAAAAAAGGAAATCATATACCTATCTTGCCCAACAACGTGAAGTCCAAGATATGACAGAGGGGAAGGAGAAGTGGGGTAAGAGTTTGATTAGGATGCGAAAAGAGAAACTCGTCAACTTCATTATGGAAACATTTTGATATCAACAAAAACGGGGTTAAACAATGTGTAGTATCAACAGATATAGTTGCGTTAACTGCAGCGACACATTTTAAACAATTGGAACTTAATGAGCATCCTGTTTTAGCCAACTTAAAATGACACAAAGCTGACGGTATTGCCTGTCCGGACTTTGATGGATATAATGACCATAGAAGTATTAAGAGAGGAAAAGGCTTTCTTGTTAATAGTGTTACCGCGCCAACA
>JAAYJG010000406.1 GCA_012523055.1 Ruminiclostridium sp.
GACAAATCAGTAATAAAGCTGGCTTTACGTTTTGCATTCGTTAAGAAAAGTTCTGCCGCGGGGTAACCAGAACCAGCCTCTATCGTAACAGTTTCGACAACGCGCTTGCTGCCGAAAATAAATATTAGTACAATAATCTCAATAGCCAGAAAAACAAACAGGAATTTCTGTACCTTCTTTTTTTGGCTGCGTTTCAAATTTCCCACCTCGATACTGTCTATAGTTGCTTTACACGGATTCATAGCCGGTGAGTGAGCTTTATGATCAAACCCATCATACATTTCTCAGCCTGCAGCGTGAAAACAACCGAACCTTTGCTGCCATCTAAAAACTCACAGCAAAAGCACTGCCACGTTTTATCATAACATATCAGCATCCTCAATTCTATATGTTTTTCATTGCTTGAACAAGCCTGTTTTTACCATGACTGGCTGGGTAACAGACAAGCAGGCGCAGCCTGTTGAACGAAGTGAACGTTCTCGATACAGGCAAGCAGGTGCAGCCTGTCATCCTGAACGAAGTGAAGGATCTCGAATTGCTCCTGACAAGATCCTTCGCTGCGCTCAGGATGACAATTGCTGCGTTTAAGATAAAACACATATTTCTGTTTTTAGACCTTGTGGTACAAGTAAAGCTAACAACCACAATGGTATCATTTCCTCTGGTTGCGGGTATCTGATTGCAAGGCTGTTTCTATACTCCCGGCAATACGGTCTTCAGGTATCTTCCCGTGTATGAGGCTTCCACCGCTGCTATCTGCTCCGGGGTGCCTTCCGCAACGATATATCCGCCGCCGTTACCGCCTTCGGGCCCCAGATCAATGACATAGTCCGCTGACTTAATCACATCCAGGTGATGTTCGATGACAATCACCGAGTGCCCGCTGTCCACCAGCCGGTTCAGGCAGTCCAGCAGCTTCTGGATATCGGACAGGTGCAGTCCCGTTGTTGGCTCATCGAGAATATACAGGTTACGTGTGCCTCGCTTGATCTTTGACAGCTCATAGGCCAGTTTCACCCTTTGAGCCTCGCCGCCCGAAAGGGTCGTTGAGCTTTGCCCAAGCCGAAGGTATCCCAGTCCCAGTTCGTTCATGATACCAAGCTTGTGCTTCAGATATTTGTTGTCCTTAAAAAACTCCAGTGCCTCCTCAACGGTCATCTCCAGGATCTCCGCAATGTTGCGGCCTTGTACCTTGATTTCAAGCCCTTCATCCGAGAACCGCATGCCCTTGCACACCGGGCAGATGGTTTCGATATCGGCCATAAACTGCAGGTTTGTGATGATGATGCCATCTCCGGCACAATGCTCGCAGCGGGTACCATTCGCATGGGTGAGGCTGAAATCGATGGCCTGATAACCCATTTCGATGGCATCGGGCTGCTTGGCGAACAGATCCCGGATCTTATCATACAGACCGATATACGTAGCCGGATTTGACTTGCTGTTTCTGCCGATGGGGGTCTGATCGATGTTGATCACATTGCTTATCAGCTCCGCACCAAACAGGAAATCGTGCTCTCCGGCGGCGATTCGCGCCCCTGTTTTGTCAATCTTCAGCTGCTTGGACAAAATTTCATTGATAAGCGAGCTCTTTCCGGAGCCGGACACACCCGTAATGCAAATAAAGACATCCAGCGGAATATCCAGATCCACGTTTTTCAGGTTGTTCTCGCGGGCTCCCTGAATGGACAGAAAGGTATCCCCCAGCTGACGTCTTTGCTTCGGAACCGGAATGTACGCTTCTCCCGAGAGATAACGGCCTGTAGCCGATTGCGGTGCGTTCATGATATCTTCGGCCTGCCCGCAGGCAACAATATTCCCTCCGTGGATACCCGGCCCGGGGCCGATTTCGATGATGTAGTCCGCGTTTTTTATCGTATCCATATCATGTTCTACGACGATGACGGTGTTGCCGATATCCCGCAGCTTCTTCATGGTGTTGATAACCTTGTCGGAATCTCGCGGGTGCAGGCCGATGCTTGGTTCATCCATTACATACAGCATTCCCATGAGCTCGCTGGAGATTTGTGTGGACATTTTGATACGCTGCATCTCACCACCTGAAATGCTGTCGCTTCTTCTGCTAAGATTGATATAATGCAGTCCGATATCGATTAACAGGCGCAGACGCGTTGTGATCTCACGGATCACCGTCATGGCCACCTCCCGTTTATCTTCGTTAAAGGTTAACGATTCCAGGAAAGCAAGAACTTCGGGCAGTTGCATGCGGCTTAGCTCGTCGATGTTCTTTCCGCCTACCGTCACCTGAAGTCTTTGCTTTTTCAGCCTTGCCCCATGGCACTCCGGGCATAGCTTTTCAATCATGCACTCCTTGATAAAGGTGGGCTCAAAGGCTTCGGTGGTGGATGATTTGTGAATATAATGTTTGTACCAACTTTCAAACTCGGGGACAAAACCCCTGAAATGCCGTTCTCTGCCAGTGATCCAGTTCTTCCTTTTCGCATCCGGCGGCTGAATCATCTTCACCGTTTCCCCCTTGGTTCCGTAGAACAGGAGCTCATGAATCTCCTTCGGCAGAAGATGAAAGGGAGTATCCAGGCTGAAGCCGTACTTCTGAGAGAGGCTGTACATGATGACCCCCCTGTAGCTGTCCTTGCCCGAGGTATTGTACACAGTGTTTTTCAACGCTCCCTGGTTGATGCTTTTTTCAGGAGCGACCACGAGAAACCTGGGCTCGACAACATAGGACATCCCCACGCCCATACAGGTGTGACAGGCACTGCCCGGTGAATTAAATGAAAAGTGGAACGGCTGCATTTCACACAAGGTGTAATGATGCTCCGGGCAGCCCAGCCCTTCATAAAACTTCGGATCCACCCCTCCGATAATTTCCACCCGCAGCATGATGTCTTCTTCCAGCGCAGCCATGGCCGCATCGATGGACTTTGCCAGCTGAATATAGATATCACTTTTCAAGGTGAAACGATCAATCACCAATTCAATATGATAGTCCGCCGACTCGTCCAGTTCCCGCTTTTCTGCCAGTGAAAAGGGTTCTCCATCGACGAGAAGGTTTTTATATCCCTTCTGCCGCAGCTGATTGAAGGTATATTCGTAATCTTCCCCAAACACCTTGTACACTGGTGCACGAAGCTCACATTTCGTTCCTGCCGGCAGGGAGGAAATATGCTCGGCGATCTGCGCTGCGGACAGCTGCTTCAGCGGATGCCCGCAGACCGGGCAGGTGCCTGTGCCCGCCGTAGAATACAGCAACCGAAGATAATCGTTAATATCTGTGACAGTGCCCACCGTTGAACGAGGGTTGTTGTTGCTCTTCTTTTGCTCGATGGCAATTACCGGGGACAACCCCTTCACGGAATCTACCTTCGCCTTTTTCAACTGTGTTATACGGCTTTTTGCAAAGTTTGAGATAGAATCTAGGAAACGCCTCTGCCCCTCGCCATAAAGCACATCAAAGGCCAGGGAGGATTTTCCCGATCCCGACACCCCGGTGATAACCGTCAGTTTATCGCGGGGGATCTCCACCGAGATGTTTTTCAGATTGTTTTGCTTTGCTCCTGATATTTCAATGGATGTACGAACAGACATAAATTTCTCCTTTCTTGAGTTTGACCATCAGTGACCATCAGGGACAGGTCCCTTGGCTTATGGGATATACAGGTATCCGATTTCCTCCACTGCTTTTTTCCCCCGGGCAGTGATCCGGATGGTCTGCGACACTCTTTCCAGCACACCCTTTTCCACCAGAAACTCAAATATTTCTATAATATAATGAGGCTCCAGCCTGAAATACCGGGACAGCATTGTAATGGTTTTGATCTCCTGGTCGGCCATGTAAGTGATAACAGGCTTTTTGATGATATCTAAATGCTTTTCCAGGTATGCATCAATCTTATCCAGGCCAGCGAGGATTTCCTCTTCGCTGAGCAGGTGGGTCATACCATCCCGGTAAAAGGGAAGAATCACCTCCGGGTTCATCTGCAGGACTTTCTGTATGGAATTTCGGGAGAATGGCAGCCCGGCCAGACACATTTCCATGCACGCGATGGGCTCAGCCGCCTTCAGCAGAAAATCCTGTGCATATACAGGATCCTTCCTGGCCGTCAGCCACTTTCTAACCTTGTCGTACAACCCTATCAGTTCTCCGGCCATCGTGAACATCGCCAGGGCCATATCATCGCTGCCGATGTTTTTACACTCTTCAAAATACTCGACAAGGCTTTCATCGGTGCTGTATACGATTTTCCCGTTTGAAATATAGGACTGGAACCACGACCCTCCGATATTGCCTTCGATAACCCGTTTAAACGCGCTTCTGATGTTCAGTGAAACATTGATCGTAATTCCATCTTCAACAATGCAATAGCTTTCATTCTTCAGCACCTGATCACGAACAATAACGGTCATGTCGATATCGCTTTTTTCCCAGACCACATCATAGGCCAGGCTGCCGCTGACAATCACCGCGATAACGGCAGGGTCATCTCTCACCTTATCGATGAAGCTTTGAACCGCAGTCATGTATCTTTGCTTCAGTGCCTCCTGTGTTTTTTGATCCATTTTCATCCTCCTTCATACTCGTTTT
Source organism: Ruminiclostridium sp. (assembly GCA_012523055.1). Taxonomy (GTDB): domain Bacteria; phylum Bacillota; class Clostridia; order DSM-8532; family DSM-8532; genus JAAYJG01. The sequence continues at coordinate 4,568 of JAAYJG010000406.1, forward strand.
GTTCAGAGGTTTTTTCCAGCGCGCAAATTCGTTGTTAGAGGGCAGAAAAACGGTGCGGATACGGTTTTCTCCTGACCGCAGCGAAGGATCTGTCAGGAGTATTGCGAGATCCTTCACTTCGTTCAGCAGGCTTCGTTCAGCAGACCGCACCTGCTTTCCTGTGAATAGTAGCGCCCAACACTCTGTTGCCCTGGGAAACTAAAAAAAACATTTGTTTGCATTCGCTGGGTATGGTAGAATTATACTAAACTCATTTTTCACTTACCGGACAGAAATTGCGGTATTACCAGACAGAAATTGCTGTCTTGCAAGAGGGTTATGGAGAATTATCTTTTACAGATCATTAAAGATACCACGGAATATATTGAAAAGAATATCCTGGAGCCTGTAAACCTCGACAGCATTTCAGAGCATGTGAACCTTTCGAAGTTCCATCTTCTGCGCATCTGGAAAGGCGCTACGGCTACAGGCCTGATGGAATATGTGCGCAGAAGGCGCATAGCCCTGTCCCTGGGGGATTTGCTGCACAGTAAGAACAGCCTTGAGTTCATCTCGTCGAAATATTCCTTTGGCTGTGAACGTTCCTATAATCGGGTGTTTAATGAGGAGTTCGGGCTTTCTCCCGGGAAATGGCGCAAAAACCCCTGCCCGTTAAACATCCTGGATCGCTTTAATGCCGATTTCATGAACTGCGCCGGGGATGGGTTAGTCTTTATGAAGTCCACCACGGTTCTGCCCGCTTTTTCGCTGGCAGGCCATGAGTATTCCATTCACACCGCTGATAATATGGTCAATCAAACCGCAAACAGGTATGGCGTAGATTTCTTTTATAAAGATCGCAACAGAATTATCAACCCGGTAGAGAAAAACATCTATATTGGGTTCACCAGTGTTCCTGAAAAGGATGACAGGGTTACGCTGTATATGCCCTCTGTTCAGATCGACCAAAACAGCATTATTCCGCCAGATATGACAACAAGAAGGGTTGACGCTCACAAGTACGGTGTTTTCACCTATATGGGTCCTCACAGCCCTGAAGAAATATCCGCTGCCACGCTGGTGAAGCTGTGGAATTACATCTTCGAGATCTGGATGCCCACCATACAATTTAACTTAAAGGAAACCTTCAGCTTCGAGCAGATCAATTACGCAAAATGCAACAGGCATTACTGCGAATGTGACCTGTACTTTCCGATTTCCACTCTGTAAGCTTTTGAACTCGCAGCTGTGTCCTGATTATAGCGAACCGTATCTGCTTCCAGACAGAATCTCCATCCTACTTTACGTCTGTACAGGTTTACAGTGGCGCATACCGCTCCATCACCTTTTCGGCGGTTTTAATGCCATCCAACGCAGCGGAAATGATACCTCCGGCATAACCCGCTCCTTCTCCCACGGGATAAAGCCCGGCGACATTGGATAGGAAATTCTCATCGCGATTAATCCTTACCGGTGACGAGCTTCGTGTTTCCACACCCGTCAATATACTCTCCGGCATGGAAAACCCTTTGAGCTTCGTATTGAAATAAAGGATGGCTTCCTTCATCGTATCGATGACGTACCCGGGCAGACACTTGTTTAACGGTGCAAAAGCAACCCCCGGCAGATAAGTGGGTTTTACACTTCCCCAGGTCGTACTTACCCGATCGGCCAGAAAATCTCCGACCAGCTGAACCGGCGCTTTATATGCGCGACCACCTGCTTCAAACGCAATGCCTTCCCATTTTCTTTGAAACTCGATGCCCGCAAGCGGGTGATCGCCGGGAAAGTCAGCCGGTGTAACCCCCACCAGCAGGGCAGCATTCGCGTTTTCCCCATCTCTTTTAAATTCGCTCATACCGTTGGTAACCACGCAATGCTCTTCCGATGCGGCTGCAACCACATAACCACCCGGACACATACAAAAGGTGTAGGCCGACCTGCCGCTTTTCGAGTGATATGCCAGCTTATAGTCAGCAGCACCCAACCCCGGGTGCTCCGACGAAGAACCGTATTGTGCCTGGTTGATAAGCCTTTGGGGCTGCTCGATGCGAACGCCGATGGAAAAGGGTTTCGGGCTCATCACCACACCTTTGCGGTATAGAACCTCGAAGGTATCCCGCGCGCTGTGGCCAATGGCCAGTAGTATGATATTGCATTTGATTGTTTCGCGGTTATTGATAATGAGCGCTTTCAACTGCCCGCCTTCGATGATAAAGTCTGTAACCCTGGCATTAAAACGCACGTCCCCGCCATGAGCGATGATATCCTGACGGAGGTTTTTCACCACACCCTTAAGCAAATCGGTACCGATATGGGGCTTGCTGCTGTATAAGATCTCTTGCGGAGCCCCTGCTGCAGTAAACTCCTTTAGAACCAGTGAACAACGGGTATCATTGATCAGCGTGGTCAGCTTGCCATCAGAAAAGGTTCCCGCTCCGCCTTCCCCAAACTGAACATTGCTTTCGGAGTTCAGCCGACCTTCCTTCCAGAACCGATGAATGCTGTCCGTTCTTGCATCCACATCCCCGCCCCGCTCGAACAGAATGGGACGATAGCCGTTCCTTGCCAGCATCAGCCCAGCAAAAAGGCCTGCAGGGCCCATCCCGATGATCACAGGTCGCTCGGTCAGCCTTTCCGAACCCTTGCGTAATGGTTGAAAGATAAGCTCCGGGGCTTGTACCAGGTCTTTGTGTTCTCCGATAGCCAGAAGCTTTTTTTCTTGACTTGTCTCGATATCTACTGTATATACATAAACGATATCTTCTTTTTTTCTTGCATCCACGGATTTCTTAACGATGGTGAAACCCTTCAATTCTTCCTCGTGGATTCTCAGTCGGGACAGAATTTTTTTACGCAGGACGGTTTGCTCGGCGTCAATATTTGCTGCTTCATTGATTCGGATTTTTATGTTGGAAAGCCTTAGCATAAACCCTCCTGAGGTTGATCCATTTCGATTCGCCCGAACTCATCGTCCCTGATTATCCCGTTTTGATTAGCATCCTGCTATACTATGTTGCTTTTCAAAATTGCTTCGCAAGAAACTGGTTTGCGCAGTTGCTTCTGTTACTATCGTGCGGCATTCTTCCCCGCAGCAAAGCCCGATGACCAAGCCCATTGCAGATTGAAGCCCCCACATTGTCCATCAATATCCAAAATCTCGCCCACCAGGTACAGCCCTGGTACAATTTTTGACTCCATGGTGTTTTCATCAATTTCATCCGTATTGATGCCACCGGCAGTGACCTGGGCGCTTGGCCAGCTTTTCGTTCCGCGAATTTTAAACCTCCAGTCGGTCAGCACGTTCACAATTGCCATGCGTTCCTTCTGGGTTACCTTGGCGGCAGGCTTCTTAATATTATCAATGCCTGCCTCATGCAAAATGACAGGTATCAGCCTTTTATTGATCAACCCCACAAAGCTGAATTCCAACGTTTTTCCTGAATCTGCGTTACACCGTCTGTCAATAATTTTCTTCAGATCATCTTCAGGAATATCCAGAATGCTCAGCTTCAACATCGCTTCCTTTCCCTGTTGCAGCAGTTCTGCAGCTTTTCTGCTGATCTGCAGGATCGGAGGCCCTGAAACGCCATAATTAGCCACGTTGTTATAGTTTATTAGGTATATTCCCTCGGCCGGAACCTGTTTCCATGATGGAGCTTTGATTGCCTAAAAACCGCGTAAAATAAGGCTAAAACGCCTTTTTTCTTTTTAATAAACTATTGA